>NZ_JBKFBI010000194.1:0-8401 GCF_053346095.1 Methylobacterium sp. A52T
GGCGAGGCCGCGGCAAGGTCATAGAATTGCCGACGCACATGGCTCCAGCAGTGGGCCAGCCGCACTGCGCCGCCCTTGGCCAAGCTCTCGTAGGCCGCGTAGCCGTCGACCTGCAGCACGCCTGCAAATCCGGAGAGATGCGCGATCGGTCGTGCGGCCGTGCGGTCGGGCGCGTACACGTAGGCGACGCCGGGCGGATCCGTCCCACCCCAGGGCCGGTCGTCGCGCGCATACGCCCAGAGCTGGCCGGTCTTGGTGCGGCCGCGGCCCGGATCGAGCACCGGTGCCGTGGTCTCGTCGGCAAACAGCTTGCCCGAGCGTTTGAGCGTCTCCAGGAGCCGCGCGTGCACGGGCCGGAGGAGGAAGGCGGCGCGTCCGACCCAGTCGGCCAGCGTCGAGCGGTCGAGGCTGACGCCCTGGCGGGCGAAGATCTGCGCCTGTCGATACAGCGGCAGGTGGTCGGCGTATTTGGAGACGAGCACCTGCGCGACCAGAGCGTCGGTCGGTAGGCCGCCCTCGATCACCCGCGCCGGCGCGGGTGCCTGCACGATTGCGTCCCCGCAGGCGCGGCAAGCGTAGCGCGGGCGCCGGATCACCAGCACGCGTACTTTAGCCGGCACCACGTCGAGGCGCTCGGATACGTCCTCGCCGATCCGATGCAGGGCACCCGAGCAGCATGGACAGGTGGTGCTGTCGATATCGACGAGGCACTCGACCCGCGGCAGGTGGGCGGGCAGCGCCCCACGGTTCGTGCGCCGCTTGACCCTCCGGGCCTCCTTCTTGGCGGGCTCGCTCTCCTCGGCGGCAAAGCCCGCGGCCTCGACCTGCTCGGCTTCCTCCAGCCCGAGCAGGAGTTGATCCTCGGGCAGGCTCTCGGCGCGGCGGCCAAACCGGTGGCGCTGCATCGCCAGGATGATCTGGCGCAGCCGCTCGTTCTCGGCGCGCTCCTCGGCGAGCAGCGCCTTGAGCGTCTCGGGATCGTCGAACGAGGGCGAAGCGGGCGCGGCCACGAAGCAGATTAGATCAGATCTGTCAGCGACTTACCATCGCGATGAAGCCCGCTAGCCAGCCTTTTTGCTCAGCCGGCAACCGCCGGCACGCCCACGGCACGCGCTGCATGGACGCGCTTCCAGTCCAAGCCTTCGACGAGCGCCGCGAGCTGCGCCGCGCTCAGCCGGACCACGCCGTCCTCGATCTTCGGCCAACAGAACTGACCCGCCTCCAAACGCTTGACCGCGAGGACCAGCCCGCTTCCATCCCAGACCAGGAGCTTCACCCGGTCGGCGCGCTTCGAGCGGAACACGTAGACCGTGCCCGAGAACGGATCTCCACCCATCGCGTCCCGGACCAGAGCGGCCAGCCCGTCCATGCCCTTGCGGAAGTCCACGGGCCGCGTGGCCAGCATCACGCGCGCCGCGCCGGACGGCCCGATCATGGACAAGCCTTCAGCGCCCCGATCACCGCGGTGATCTGAGCCTGGCTCGCGTCCGCACCGATGCGCACCACGGCGCCGGCCATCTCCACCTCGATCCCGGTAACAGGGCTGCCCAGAGGACGGATGCCGGCCCGGGGCGACGATGCGGATGACGCAGAGGCAGGCTCATCGAGGAGAACCGGTACGAAGGCCGCTGCCATTCCACCGACTGTCGGCGCCTTCCGCGCCTCGCGCAGCCAGGTAAACAGGTGCTGCGGGCTCATCCCGTTCCGGCGCGCGACAACCGACACGACGGCACCCGGTGCCATGGCCTCAGCGAGGATCCGTCTGCGCTCGGACTGCGACCAGCGTCGCCGGCCGCTCGCGGTGGTGATGACCTCAAGCCGCCGAACGGTCCGCGGCGGCTCGACCATATGCTCGACCATAGACACAAAACGATCCCATCCAGGGGCCGTCAGCATCATCCTCTACGCTGGCCAGCGAAAGGTGGGCTCCAAACATCGCATACGGAGAGCAGCGGCCGGCCGCAGATGCAGGTCGCGGCCGAGCTCGGGATCCAGCCCTCGATGCTGAGGCAGTGGCGCGCCACGCTGAACGGGGCCCCACCCCGGCCGCGGCCGGCCGGATCGACGGGGAGTGCGCCACCAAGCCCGGTCGCCTCGCCGTCCGATCAGGCCGCCGAGATCGCCCGCCTGCGGCGTGAGCTCGACCGTACGCGCATGGAGCGCGACGTGCTAAAAAAAGCCATCGGCATCTTCGCGGAGATGCCCAAGTGACCTTCGCCTTCATCGAGCAGCATGCGCGGACCTGGCCGGTGCGTCTCATGTGCCGCGTGCTCGGAGTTTCACCCAGCGGCTTCTACGGCTGGCGGTCACGGCCAGAAAGTGCCCGCTCGGCCTCCAACCGCCAACTCCTGGACGACGTCCGGCGCATCCATGCCGCCCATCACCGGCGCTACGGCTCCCCGCGCGTGCATGCCGCCCTGCGGGCCGAGGGCCGGTCCGTCAGCCGCGGACGGGTGGAGCGCCTCATGCGCCGGCACGGCATCCGTGCTTTGGCGGGGCGTCGGTTCCGGCCTTGCACGACCGACAGCCGGCACGATCTTCCGATCGCTCCAAACCTCCTGAAGCAGGACTTCTCGGCCGCGCGGCCAAACACGGTCTGGCTGGCCGATATCACCTACCTGCCGACCGGCGAGGGCTGGCTGTATCTGGCCGCCGTCCTCGATCTGGCCACGCGCAAGATCGTCGGTTGGTCGATGCGCGATCACATGCGCACCGAGTTGAGCGTGGCGGCGCTGATGATGGCCGCCCAGCGGCAGCGACCAACTGCCGGGCTGATCTGCCACTCGGATCGCGGCAGCCAGTACGCGGCCGCGGCCTACCGGAGACAGCTCGCCGGTATGGGGGCGAAGCCGTCGATGAGCCGCACGGCTTGCTGCTATGATAATGCCCCGATGGAGAGCTTCTTCCACACCCTTAAAGTCGAGCTCGTCCAGCAGCGACGATGGGCGACCCGGGATGAAGCGCGGCGCGATCTGTTCGCCTACATCGAGGGCTACTACAATCGGCAACGCATCCACTCGGCACTCGGCTATCTCACGCCCGAGCAAGCCGAGAGGACCGCAAAATGATCTCCTTGTGTCCGCGACACCGAGGGAGGATCACGTGGAGGACCCTTCACAGACCGGACGCCAGCTACTTCTGCGCCTTCAGGCCTCCGATCCCGGCCGCTACCCGGACGCCCTGCTCAGAACAGTCCAGCGCCGCCTCCGAACTTGGCGCAGCGAGATCGCCTCACAATTGGTGTTCGGCATGCCGAAGCAGCAGCCGGCGGCCGCGACCCCGGGAACATATGCGTGAGGCAATCGCCTCGACCTTCAGGAGCATTCCTCGATGAGGCAACACGGGCCCTCATCCAGATCGTTGCGCTACAGCTGCGATCTGCAGCTGCTACGGACCGCGGTTCTTCAGCAGGGGGGTCGCTTCGCCCTCGAATTAAGACGAAAGCTCCCGTCTCGTCTTCGCAATCAGCTACATCAATGATAGCTTTTACAGGGCACCAGTGATGCGGATCCTTGTTCTCTGCGCGGCCCTGCTGGGGTTAATGTGCGGCCCATTGTGGGCTTTCGATTCGGCAAAGGTAGCTCCCTATGGGCCGCTGAACCTGTGTCTGCCGAACGCCGATCAGATGACGATGTGGGATGCCATTACGTGCGCTGCTGGCCGGGTCCGCGATGCCGGCAGCCTCAGCGCCGCGCCGGACGCATCGGCGGCGTCCGGCACGCTCAATCGGCTGCTGGCTGACCGAGCGACCCTATCGGGTCCGAACAACTTCCCGCTCGCCGCGCCCAACTGGAATACCTACCGCACCCCGTTTACGCCGTTCATGGCCACGATCGGCGGCCCCTTTCCAGTTGGGGCGTTGGCTGGCGGCAATACGGTGGGTACGACGCACGCGATAACCGGGGCCGTTACAATTCCGGAGACGAACGGCAACAATTCGCGGGCGGTATTCGCTGCGGGTGTCGCTGGCTACGCGCGCAGCTTCAATTCAAAGAGCCCCAACCAGGGTGCCGTCGGCATCTACGGCGCGGTCCTGTGCGGTGCTGACCCGACGAACCTCAACTCCGGCACGTCCTGCTGGGGTTCGAACCTCATCGTCGGCAACCTTGCCGATCTGTCCGAGCCGCAGGCGAACAAGGGCCACCACAACATGAACATGTGGGGCCTCGAGATCGACGTGAATGTGCAGAAGCGGCCAGACGGCTCTACGCCTGGAGGCAATGCGCTGGGCCTGGATGTCGTTGGCAGCTCCGCCGTTCAACCGCTCGGCAATTTCCGCGCGATCAACCTCCAAGCGTCCGGTGTCTATGCTGGTGTGCGCTGGAAAGACGGGATATTCTTCAACGATGGGGCGGCTGACAACGGCATCACGTTCGGCTCAAACTCAGTCGGCAGCGGCTACGCGCTGACCATGGGCCCGGTCAGCGCTTCCGGGCCTTCAGGTGCGCAGAACTTCCAGTGGCTGACTCGCAAGCCCGACAACGGCATTGTGGCCGCGTTCCTGCGGACTGACCCTTACGCCAACATGTTCCTCATACCGGGCGGGAGCTCGAATATCATCCTCGCCAAGTCTGACGGCAGCAAGGTTCTAAGCGCGGGCGACTCCGGCGTGCTGATCAACGTAGATGGCACCGAGCGGCAGGTGACGATCGGGCCGCCGGACTCGTGCGGGACCGGCTTCCGGTGCCTGCGCGTGCCGAACTGACCCGCGACATGCATGCGGCCCTCGGGACTGTCAGGAATCTCGTGTGGGGGCGGCCATAGTGGATCCGAAGGAGGTTCCCTATGGCACGACGCAAAGCACCCCGTATCCCTGACGCAATTCTGGACCAGCTCCTGGCCGGGGCCGATCCGAAGACGGCCTTCGAGGCCGATGGCCTGCTGGACGAGCTGAAGAAGGCCTTGGCCGAGCGGGCGCTCAACGCCGAGATGGACCACCATCTGGCGGGCGAGGAGGCCGGCAACACGCGCAACGGCTATGGCCGCAAGACGGTCACCACCGAGACCGGCCGGATCGAGCTTTCGATCCCGCGCGACCGGCAGGCGACGTTCGATCCGCAGCTGATCGCCCGGTATCAGCGCCGCTTTCCCGGCTTCGACGACAAGATCATGTCGATGTACGCGCGTGGCATGAGCACCCGGGAGATCGTCGCGCACCTGCGCGAGCTCTACGGCATCGAGGTCTCACCCGACCTGATCAGCGCGGTGACCGACGCGGTTCTGGAGGAGGTCGCTGCCTGGCAGGCCCGGCCGCTGGAGCCGGTCTACCCGATCGTGTTCTTCGACGCCCTGCGGATCAAGGTGCGTGACGAGGGCGTGGTCCGCAACAAGGCCGTCCACATCGCGCTGGGCGTGCGCGCCGACGGCGCCAAGGAGATCCTCGGCCTGTGGCTGGAGCAGAACGAGGGCGCCAAGTTCTGGCTACGGGTCATGAACGAGCTCAGGAACCGCGGCGTCGAGGACGTGCTGCTGGCCGTGGTCGATGGCCTGAAGGGCTTCCCCGACGCGATCCGGGCGGTGTTCCCCGAGGCGCTGGTCCAGACCTGCATCGTCCACCTGCTACGCCATAGCCTCGACTTCGTGTCCTACAAGGCTACGGCACCATGGTTGTCGACCTCGAACGTCACACCGTCCTCGATCTCCTGCCCGACCGGGACGCTGGGAGCGTCGCCGCGTGGCTGCGCGCTCATCCGGGCATCGAGGTCATCACCCGCGACCGCGCCGACGTCTTCGCCGAGGGCGCCCGCGCGGGCGCACCGCAAGCCCAGCACGTGCACGATCGTTTTCACCTGCTGCGTAACCTCAGCGTCGCCCTGCGTGCGATCGTTGCCCACCATCATGGCGTGATCCGCGCCGTCGGTCGTGCGCGCATCGATCACGAGGTCGAGGCAGCCCAGGCTGCGAAGGAAGCCGCGCGGCCGCCGACGGCGATCGAGGTTCGGAAGCGGGCGACGCACGCGCTGCGTCGGGCTCGGTACACCGAGCTCAAGCGGCTGCCGAGGGTAGCGCGTCGGTGGCCGGCATGGCTCGGGCTCTGGATCTCGATCGCAAGATGGTGCGGGTCTGGCTGCGCCAGGACGCGTCGCCCTCCTGGCGGCGACGCCGCACCGTGCCGACGATCCTCGGTCCCTACCGCGATCATCTCGAGGCGCGCTGGCAGGCCGGCTGCCGCAACGCCGCCGAACTCGCCCGCGGGCTGATCCGCGTGGGCGTCGACATCCGTCCGCGGGTGGTGCGAGATTGGGCAAGGAAGCGGCGTCGCGCGAGCGCGGACGTGATAGACGTCACGCCGGCCTTGACGAGCGCGCCGCGATGGCGCCCCCCCTGTCGATGAACCGGACGGCGTGGCTTCTGCAGGCGGACCCGAGCACACTCGTTGCGGACGATCGCCGCTTCCTCGATCGCCTGCGGGCGGAGGCACCTGATCTGGCGAGGAGCGTGGCCGTCGCGACGCGCTTTGCGGACCTCGTGCGACGGCGCTCGGGCGAGAGTCTGGAGGCTTGGTTCGCGGCGGCGGCCGCGACACCGCTGGCGAAGTTCGCCGCCGGTCTCGAGCGCGACAGGGACGCGTTACGCGGCGCGATCACGACGCCCTGATCGACGAGTCCGGTGGAGGGGCAGATCGGCAGGCTGAAGATGCTTAGGCGCACGATGTTCGGCTGCGCGGGCTTCGCACTGTTACGCCAGCGCGCCCTCACCGCGACTTGACCTGGCATTCCATGCCACATGAAATGCGGAAGAACCACGATGAACTCGGCGTTGACATATGGTGCCGGCCGTCGGGGTAACGAGACGCCGGCATGGATGGCCGACAAGCAGCGGCGGCTGGAAGCAATCCGCGCTGCCAAGCCCGCGCTGGAGTCAAAGGCGGTAAATCCGCCCGATCCAGAGGATGAGAGCGGGCCGGGTGCCTCGTCGGGCATGTGTTGGCAGGGGCGGCCACTGCGCGGCGAAGACGGCGCTCCGCCCGACCGGGCGCAGTGTAACTTCACCGACCTCAACAGCCGGATCCTGCCTACGCGTGACGGCTTCGTTCAAGGCTACAACGACCAGATCGCGGTCGACGCAACCCATCAGGTAATCGTCTCGCACCGGCTCGTGACCAACTCGGCTGACTACCGCGCGCTCGTGACGCTTATGGGCGGGGTCCGCGCGCATCTTTGGCGAGAAGCCGCGGGAAGTCTCGGGTGATGCCGGCTTTGCCAATGAGGCGAACCTCGCCGCGCTGAGGGAGCGGGGCAACACGGGCTACTTTGCTTCGGGCCGGACGCCTCATTGCGAGGCGGATGCAACTAGCCGCATTTGTTGTGCCTACGCCTCAGATCCAGCTCGACCCTGAACCAGCTACCGATTGGGCTCAGAGTTTCGTCAGCACTAGGGCGTCCTGGCCCGCATCAAACACGCAGGGCGGGAACAGACCCGACCACGACCCGAGCAGCATGGGATACCGAAACGATAGGCCGCTTGCGTCAACGATCTCTCGGATTTTCTGCACCGTGTAAGCAACGGCACCCATCGGGTGATCAATGTCGTTCACGAGGCACCCATCTCCATACGGGTGCTCAAAGCGCAGATGGTAGATCGTTCGGTCGGTCGCCCGAGCATATTCAAGTATCTCATCGTTCACGACGAAGACTGTAGCGAAAACCATCCCTCCGGGCTTCAGGACGCGGCGAAATTCTTTTAGATAATGAACGATGTCGCCTGCGGTCATATGAGTAAAAACGGACCACAAAATGATCCTGTCTATCGACGCGTCTTCGCAAGGAAACGAAAAATCAGTGGTATTCTTGGTTCCAGTTGGGTTGTGCAACTGGTCGGCGACATCGAAGTGAACAAAGCTGAAATTCTGAAACCGATTCGAGATGTTGTCTTGGCACCAAGCAATCGATCGACCGATAATGTCAACGCCGACGTATTTGCTACTTGGACTAAGAATCCCGGTCAATGGGATCGCGTCCCGGCCTATGCCGCATCCCACCTCCAGCACATTGTGGGTGTGGTCCAATTTAATTATCTCACGCAAAAGATAGATATGACCGTTTGAAATAGCCTCGAAGGTCTCAGCGCCGGCGCCTGTCATGTTAAGCAGGTCAATTGGGATCTCAAAACCGCGAAAATTAAACATATGCACTCTGGCCTTCGTTTCTCGCGAGCATAATTCGCCCGCGTGCAATCCGCGGCTGACTTATAGCACCGCGCGTCTCCGTGCTGGCAAGCCCGGCCCGCATCAGTCCGCCGGGCTTAGAGCCTCTAGCAAAACCGGGTTTGGCGCGTTGGGAGGGGATGGCGAGACCGCTCCTCCCCGATGGCTTATGGGCCGAGATCGCACCGCTGCTTCCGCCTGAACGGGCCAAGCCGAAGGGCGGTCGGCCTCGAACATCCGACCGCGCGGCGCTGA
>NZ_JBKFBI010000195.1:0-8370 GCF_053346095.1 Methylobacterium sp. A52T
CCGCCCCGTCGGCCAGTCCGCGCCCGTCCCGGATCCGGAGCCGCGGCGCCCCGTCCTGGCGGCCAGCCGCCCGGCGCGTGCCCGGCCGATCCCGGCCGGGAACCTGCTCGGCGTGCGTCCCGAGGGCTGGGAGCCCGCGGAGACCGAGATGCTCACGGTCACCGAGCCGGAAGCGGTCCGCGACGCGGTCGAGACCTTCCTCGCCCTCGACGCCCGCACGGCCGCGCGGCCGATCATCGCCGACCCGGCCGAGGCGTCGCTGGTGCGTGTGGTGACCCGGCTGTTCGCCCGCCGCGGCGCGCTGCGGGTCGAGTTCCGCCGCCGGGCCGGCGCGGTGGTCGCCGGGACGCTTCACCTGTGCGCCGGCGCCAACGCCGTGCCCTGGCGGCGCGCCCGGGCCTGAGCGGTCAATCCGCCGCGTCCGGGGCGCCTGTCGACGGGGGCGGCCGACCCTAGCTGGCCGACATGACCCGCGACCTGCCCCACGGCGTTCGACCCGCTCCGCGCCGGAAGGCGGCCGCACGGACGGCGCCGCGCTCGCGCGGGGCGGGCGAAGCCGACCGGGTGGCCGCCATCCTCGCGCGCCTCGCCGAGCGGGATCCGGATCCGAAGGCCGGATTCGACCGCACCGACCCGTTCCGCCTGCTCGTGACCGTGCTGCTCTCGGCCCAGTCCACAGGCCCGACCGTCTCGCGGATCGCGGACGCGCTGTTCGCCGAGGCCCGCGATCCCGCCGCCATGGCGGCCCTGGGGGAGGCCCGGATCACCGAGATCGTCCGGCCGGTCGGGCTCGGGCCCTCCAAGGCGCGCAACATCGTCAGGCTGTCGGCGGTCCTGATCGCGGAGCACGGGGGCGCCGTGCCGCGCAGCGCCGCGGAGATGCGCCGCCTGCCGGGGATCGGCCGCAAGAGCGCCGAGGTCACGGCGAACTTCGCCTTCCACGAGCCGGTGATCGCGGTCGACACCCACATCTTCCGGATCGCGAACCGGATCCCCCTCGCCCCGGGCGCGACGGTCGACGCGGTGGCCGACGGCCTCGCCCGCACCGTGCCGGACGCGTTCAAGGACAACGCCCATGTCTGGCTGTTCCGGCACGGGCGCGACATCTGCACGGCCCGGAAGCCCGCCTGCCCCCGGTGCCCGGTCTCGGACCTGTGCGCGTGGCCGGGCAAGGCCACGGCCTAGAGGCTACTCGTCCTCGCCGAAGCGGTTGGCCAGCAGGGCCTCGATGGCGTCGAGGCAGCTCTCCGCGTCCGGGCCGACGGCGGTGACGGCGATGCGTGTGCCCATGGCGGCGCCGAGCGTCAGCAGGCCCATGATCGAGCGCCCGCCGACCGTCTCGCCGGCCCGGGTGACCGTCACGGCGGCGTCGTAGCGCTCCACGGTCTGCACGAACTTCGCGGAGGCGCGGGCGTGGAGGCCGCGCCTGTTGATGATCGGGAGCTTGCGGAGAAGGCCGCCCTCCGGAACCGGCGGATCGTCATCGGTCTCGAAAAGCTCGTCCATCGCCCGTGGTGTTTCCCGCCCGATCGGCGGCCCTGGCGGCCGCTCGTCCCGAACCTAAACCATTGACCGGGCGTGTCGATCCCGCAGCCCCGCGGGCGCGGTGGAACGGGCGGCTGTGTGACCGTGCCGGCTACCACTCGTACTCGGCGCCGACGCCGAGGCTGGTGCGGCCGTCGGTCCCGGCCTCGCCCTTGAGCTTGATCCGGCGGGTGACGTCGAAGTCGACCCCGACGGCGGTGTCGGCGGGCTTCGCCCCGGCCTTCACGCCGACGCTGACCCGATCCGAGATGTAGCGCGAGGCGCCGATCGCCGGCCCGCCGCTCGCGCCCGTGGAGACGTCGAGGCTGTCGAGGCCGAGGCTCTTGCGCGCCTGCTCGAACATGTCGGGACCGGCGGCGCCCCCCGAGAGCTGGGCGACGGCCTGGGCGAGCTGCAGCGCCTGGAACGGCGACAGGCCGGCCGACGCCTTCTTGAACAGGATCCGCGACAGGATCTCGTCCTGCGGCAGGACCGGATCCGAGGTCAGGGAGAATTGCGGCGCGTCCGCGAAGCCCGAGACCGCGATGCGGGCGGTCACGTCGGTGGCCTTGGTCTCGGCGACGAAGTCGAGTTCCGGCGTGGTCAGGCTGCCGGCGAAGGTCAGCCGGCCGCGGCTGAAATCCAGGCGCTGGCCGACGAGCTCGAACTGGCCGCGCCGCAGCGAGAACGCGCCGTTGGCGTTGGGCGACGCGGAGGTGCCGGTGACGCGCAGCGCGCCGCCGAGTTCCGCGTCGATGCCGCGCCCGCGCACGAAGATGCGGCTCGGCGCGTCGATCGTCACGTCGAGGGTGGCGTCGAACGGGACGGCCGGCTTGCCGCCCCGTCGCCCGGACCGGGTCGCGGCCTTCCGCTCCGCCCGCTGCGCCAGGCGCGCCTTCAGGGCCGGCGGCGTGTTGACGTGGCGGACGCCCGGCAGCGGCCGGATGGTGGCCGGCAGCCGGTCCGGAACCGCGACGTCGATCGACACGACGTTCACCCGGCCGGCGATCCGCGGCGTCCGCGCCAGCGGCCCCGCCAGCGTGATGTCCACGCTCGACACGGCCGTCATCAGCGGGCTCGAGACGAGCTCGGCCTTGTCGGCGACGACGTGGAAATTGCCCGGGAAGTCGGGCGCGAGGGAGACGCGGCCGGTGACGGAGACCTGACCGCCGTTACGGGCGGTCGCGGTCAGGCGCTCGACCACGACGCTGTCGCCGCGGCCGGTGACGCGACCCTCGATCCCGGTGAAGCGGAGCCCGTTCAGCGGATCGGTGAAGCTCCCGCCGCTCAGCACCGCCGCGCCCTGGGCCCGCGGCGCCGCGAGCGTGCCGGTGACGCCGCCGTCGATGGCGATCTTGCCGGTGACGCTCTGGCCGCCGACGCTCAGGAGGGAATTGGCGAGGGCGGCGTCGAGCGTCCCGCGCGCGCGCAGGTCGAGCGGACCCCCGGCCTCCACGGGCAGCGACCCGGAGACCGTCAGGGCGACGCCGCGCCCGGCCGTGACGCGCCCGTCCAGGCTCGCCTGACCGTCCGACAGCGTGCCCTTGGCGGTCGCGTCGATCGCCGGCAAGCCGGCCTGCCGCGTCTGCGGGGCGACGAGCTTGGCGACGCTGACCGCGTAGCGCCCCTCCGGCCGCGTCGCGGGGCCGCGGAGATCCGCCTCCCCGTCCAGGGTCCCCGAGAGGGCGAGGCTCGGCGCGGCGATCCGGGCGAGCGACAGGGGCAGCGAGCGGATCGCCACCTTGAGGTCGAGATCCCGCCCGGCGCGGCCCGCGACCGCGATGCGACCGGACCCCGCCGCGATCGACAGGCCGTCGATCACCGCGCCGCCGTCCCGGAGGGTGATCGCCGCCGGCCCGGTGAGGGCGAAGCGGTCGTTGCCGCGGGCCGCCGACAGGCGCTGGATCTCGATCCGCGTGTCCGCGGCCGGGACGACCCGCGCGGCACCGTCGAGCGTGAAGCCGCGCGCCCGGGCGGTGAGGCTCACGTCGCTGAAGGCGGGCGTGCCGTTCGCGAGGAGCCGGATCGTGTCGACCTGCTGGCCGGCGGCGATGAGCCGGTCGGCCTCGACGCGCCCGTCGAGGACCGGGTGGGCCCGCAGGTCGCGTCCCGAGAGGTCCGCGTCGAGCCGCGCGAGGGCGGTCTCGCCGTAGCGGAGGCCGGCCCCGGTGGCGCGGACGGTCACGTCCTGGCGCCCGCCGTCGCGGGCGAGGGTCAGCGCGGCGTCGAGGCGGCCCGCGACCGGTTCCGGGACCAGGGGCGCGATGTCCGTCAGGTCGCCGGCCCGCACGGTGAGCGCGCCGGCCGACAGCCACGTGTCGGCCGCGACCGTCGCCTGGCCGGCGACGGAGACCGAGCCGAGATCGAGGCCGAGTCGGTCGAGAACCCAGTCTCCCCCGACGCGCGCGAGGTGCGCGCCGCCGGTCAGCGGCTTGCCGCCGACATCGCCGCCGAGCCGGACCGTGCCGTCCGGCGCGAGGAGCGCGTCCCGCAGGACCGCCTCGACGCGCAGGTCCCGGATCGGCTTGCCGGCGGCGGTGGCGGAGGGCGCCGTCAGGGTCGCGGTCACGTCCGGATGCTCCAGGGATCCGGTCAGGCGCGCGTCGACGCCCGCCCTGCCGGTGAGGCGCCCGTCGAGATCCGCGAGGCTCTTGAGGTCGATCCTCCCGGTGACGTCCGCGCGGGTCGCCGTGGCCTCGCCCTGCAGGGTCGCGGTGACGCCGGAGCCTTCCAGGCGCAGATGGTCGAAGCCGTACCCGTCGAAGGTCTGGGAGACGCGCCCCTGGAGGCTCGGCGCGCGGCCGAGGGTGCGGTCGGCCGCCCGGATCCCGGTGACGACGCCGCTCGTCGTCACGGCGAGGTCGGCGGCGACGGCCTTGCGCGCCGGATCGCCGCTGAGCCGCGCCTTGGCGTCGAGGCTGCCCGCGAGGCCCTGGCCCGCGAGGCCCGAGAAGACGGAGAGGTCCGGCAGCGCCGCGTCCACGGTGCCGGTCAGGGTGTTCTGGCCGACCCGGCCAGCATAGGCGGCCCGCGCCGTGTCGGAATCGAGCTTGAGCGCCGCGATATCGAGAACGCCGTCGGCGCCGGTCGAGGCCCGGAGCGTCACGGTGGCCCGGCTGCCGATCGCCCGGCGCAGCGCCGGGTCGGCGAGCTTCAGGCCGTCGACCCGGCCGTCCGCCGCGATGTTGAAACGCTGCGCCGACGGCTCGCCCTGCGGGTCGATGCCGAGGCTGGCCTCGATCCGCTCGAGGCTCGAATCGCGGCTGCGCAGGGCTGCCGCGTCGAGACGGCCCCGGACGGTGGGCGCCGCCAGCGGTCCCTTGAGGCTGCCGTCGAAGACGAGCTTGCCGATCTCGGCCTCGCCGGCCCGGGTGACGTCGCCCTCCGTCGGCAGGGCGCGCGCCTGCAGCGTCAGGTCGGCGACCCGGTCGCGGGTGAGGCTGCCGCCGGCCGTCAGGCGCGCCGTGCGGGAGGTCAGCTCCAGCCGGTCGATCCGGAAGGCGCCGCTATCCGCGAAGGCGAGGCCGCCGTCGAGCTTGGTGGTGCCGGCGAAGACCGCCGCCGCCGGACCGGGCATCAGCCCCTCGATCCGGGCCGCGAGGTCGAGGGCGAGGCGCCGCTCGGCCCCGATGCGGGAGATCTTCGCCCCGCCCTTGGCGCCGATGTCGGGACCGGCCGTGAAGTCGAGCTTGGCCCCCCAGGCATCCAGTGTCCCGGTCCCGTCCAGCTCGAAGTCGATCGGCGGGGTGCCGGGCAGGTTGGCGGCCTTCGAGAGCAGGCCGCCCGCCGGCTCGACCAGGTTCGCCTTGAGTTCCAGCCGCTCGCCGTTCGGCACGAACAGCAGCGACAGCAGGAAGCGGCCCGGCGCGTCGAGGCGCTGCGCCCTCGCCTGCAGGTCGAGCCCCTCGCTGGCGGCGCCGAGCTTCGCCCGGCCCTCCGCCGACAGCCGCGCCGGCTGCCCGGCCACCGCCTCGCCCAGCGTCAGCTCGGCCAGCTTGAACCCCTTGATCTCGACCTTGACCGGCAGGTCCGGGAGGAGCCGCCCGTCGGGCTTGGCCTCGGGCGGCGGCGGTCCGGGGATCGGCCGGCGCAGCACGTCGAGATGCCCGATCTCGAGGCTGTCGACCTCCAGCCGTCCCGACAGGAGGGCGAGCCGCCGCCAGACGATGCGGGCCCGGTCGAGCTTCAGCCAGACGCCGTCGCGGTCGCTGATCGCCACGTCCCGGATCGTCGCGTCGGAGGACAGGGCGCCGTCGATGGCGCCGATCGCCACCCGCGACGAGGGTGTCGACAGGGCGCGGGACAGGAGGCCGCCGAGGACGGACTTGTCACCCTCGTCGGCGCGCGTCGCCGCGAGGGGCCAGGTCAGCAGCAGGGCGAGGCAGACCAGGACGAGCGCCAGGCTCCACCGGCCGGGACGGGCGGTCGGACGCGCGGCGCGCGGCGTGAGACCGGTTCGGAACACCATTCAGAACGCCTGCCCCAGGCTGAGATACAGGACGGCGGGACGCACGTGTCCGCCCTTGTAGGGATCGAGCGGGAAGGCGACGTCCGCGCGGATCGGCCCGATGCCGGTGTAGTAGCGCAGGCCGATGCCCACGGATTTGCGGATCTTCTCGTCGAAATCCGGCGTCGCCGAGGCGAAGGCGGTGCCCGCGTCGAAGAACGGCACCACGCCGATCGTGTCGGTGACCTTGATGCGCGCCTCGAGCGAGGCCTCCAGCAGGCTGCGGCCGCCGATCGGCAGGTTGAAGGGACCGATCGGCCCGAGGGTCCGGTACGGGTAGCCCCGCACCGAGCCGCCGCCGCCCGCGAAGAACCTGAAATTGTCGGGGATCTCCCCCAGCGGCGCGCCCGAGACCGAGCCGAAGCCGACGCGGCCGGCCAGGATCACGCGGGCCTCGTCGTCCAGGGCGTAGTAGGTGGAGCCCTGCGCCTTGGCCACGACGATGCCGGGCGAGGAGATCGCGCCGGGATAGACCGCCAGTGACGCGATGGCCCGGACGCCCCGGGTCGGGTCGAGGAGGCTGTCGGTGGAATCGTAGGTGACCGAGGCGGGCACGCCGATCAGCCGGTAATTGACCGTGCCGAGGGCGTCCTTCGACCGGCCCGCCTGGGCATCGAGCCCGATCTGCGCCGAGAACGTGTCCGAGAACCGGTGGCGGATCGCCCCCGAGACGCCCCCGCCATCCACGAGGTAGCTCTGCTGCACCTCGCGGGTGATGAAGGCGTTCGCGAGGAAATCGTTGCGCGTCCCCCACAGGGCCGGCTGGACGTAGGTCGCCGAGAGGCGTCCGCCGAGGCCGTTCGTGCCGATCCCCGCGAGCTTGCGCTGGTTGGCGAACGGGTCGTTCCCGAGACCCAGATAGTAGATGTCGGCGTCCACCCGGAAGGATTCGCCGCCACCGAACAGGTTGCGGTTGGCGTAGTAGGCCCGCACGCCCGGCCCGTCGACGGTGGAGTAGCGTGCGGAGACGCCCACGAGGTTGCGCTCGCGCTCGGTGACCGCGACGAACAGCGGCAGGTTCCCGTCGGCGTCGAGGGTCGTGCCCTCGCGGACCCGCACGCCGCCGATCCCCTCGATCCGCGCCACCGACCGGCGGATCGCCGCCACCGCCTGGGGCGAGTACGGGTCGCCCGGCTCGGCGTAGATGAAGGACCGGATGGTCGCCGGATCGATGCCCGGGGCGCCGCTGACCGTGACCGGGCCGAGGCCCGCCACCGGGCCCGGCGCCACCGTGAAGGTCACGTCCATGACGTGGGCGGAATCGTCCACCACGGGGTCGCGCGCGACCACCTTGGCGAAGGGATGGCCCTGCGCGCGGAACTGGTCGACGATCTGCGCCTCCCGCGCCAGCACCGTGGCGGAGCGCGCGGGACTATCCTCGTCGACGCGGGTGACCCGCGCGGGCAACGCGGTCTCCGGGAACGGGTAGCCCGCCGGATCGCGCACGGTGATCCGGCGCAGATGGTAGAGGGGCCCGAGATCGACCGCGATCCGCACCGGGACGAGGCCGCGGTTGCGCCACGCCTCCGCGGCACCGACCGCCGACGCCGCCTGGCCCGGCACCGGCGCGCCGTCGATGCGGATCGACACCGTTCCCTGATAGTAGCCGTAGCCCGACAGGACGTCGGCGAGCTTGGCGCGATCGGTCTCGGCCCGGCGCAGCAGGCCCTCGCCGTCGGGCGGTGGCTCCTGCCGCAGGCGATAGAGGGTCGACGTGTCCTGCAGGGCCCGCAGCACGTCGGAATCGTCCGTGCCGGTGATCCGCAGCGTGTACGGAAGCGCCGTCGCGCTCGGTGGCGGCGGCTCCGGCTCGCTGCCGAACAGGCCGAACAGGTCGAAGGCGCGCGCGGGTTGAGTCCCCGCGGCGACCAGCAGGGCCAGGGCCAGGGCGACCAGCCTCGGCGGCGATGCGCGATGCATCACCGGTCGGCCTGGACGATGAGAGGGAGCGGAGACGCGCAAACCGCGCTCTTCAGCTCCGATCGAGGTCGGCCGTGCCGCCTGCCTGTGAGATCATTGCCGCTCCCCCCTTACGCCGTATCACGACGTACCCCACCGCATCTTAAGGCCAGGTGCCCGCGAGGCCAACACCGCCAAGGTCGCGGCCCGGGGACCGCACCCAGGAACCGGTTCGGCCGTCCGCGATGAGGTTGACCGACGACGGGCTCCGACGCGCGTGATGCACGCGGCACAGGGGGGCGACCTCGGGGTGGCGCGGTGCTCGGACTCCCCTCCCCTCGCGGAGGGCAGGCCCGGTCGCGGAGCGTGTCCGCGCCACGAGGGCGTCGACGCGACGGACCGCCACAAACGCAGAACCCGCCGCGCTGTTGAGCGCGGCG
>NZ_JBKFBI010000196.1:0-8295 GCF_053346095.1 Methylobacterium sp. A52T
GTCCGCGGCGGCCTTCTCGGCCGCGGCCTTGAGGGCCGCCGCGCGCGCCTTGTCCATCTCGATACGATTGCGGCGGCGCTGCCGCTCCACCTGGTCGGCCTCGGTCAGCTCGATCGTCTCCAGCTCGCGCTGCAGCACGAAGGCCGCGAGGCCGTTCGACAGGGTGCCGACATCCAGCACCCGCTCGGGCGCGCCGAGCGGTCCGGTCAGACCGAACTGGACCGCGGGCGTCCCGGCATTCCAGCCGCGGGGCACCGCGCCGCCCGCGAGCGTGCCGCGGGCGTCGAGGCGCCCGGCGCGCAGGTCGTAGCCGACGGTGCCGACCCAGCGGGCCGGCCCGAGATCGAGGTCGAACGGCCCGGCCCGCAGCACGCCCCCCACGATCGTGGCGGCGGCCTGGGCGGATCCGCGCGCCTGCGCGCCGCCCCGGGCGAGTTCCTCGGTGACGAGTGCCTGGAGCCGGCCCTCGCGGAGCGGGTCGTCCATCTCGGCCGCGCGGGCGAGAGCCCGGCCGAGCGCCGCGGGATCGGCCACGGGCAGGCTCAGGTCCGTCAGGGTGAGCGCGCCGCTGCCCGAGAGGCTGTCGGCGAGGCCCGGCAGGGTCTCGGCCGTGGCGGCGAAGCGGAGGTCGGCGCTCAGGCGGCCGCCGAACGGGCCGCCGGCCAGGGTCGGGAGCGCCGCGCCGTCGAGGCTGCCCGAGCCCGAGACCGAGGCGCCGGCCCCGAGCCGGGCGATCGTCACCGAGCCCGCGAGGCGGCCGCCGGCGAGCTTGCCGGTCAGGTCGCGCAGGGTCAGGCCCGCGTCGGCGAGGCCGAGGGCGGCGGTCGCGTCGGTGGCGACGAGGCCGCGGCCGAGGTCCAGGCTGGTCACGCGGGTGTCGAGCGACAAGGCTGGATGGGCGGCCGGCGGGCCGAACGCGCCGTTCGTCCCCGGCGGGATCACCAGCGCGGCGGCGAGCTGCGGGATCGACAGACGGTCGAGGGCGAGGCGGCCGTGCAGGGCGCCGCCCGCCGACCGCAGCAGCGTCCCGTTCACCCCCGCGCCCGCAACCGTGCCGGCGAGCGCGGCGGCGGCCTCGCCCTGCTGCCGCGACAGCGTGACGGTCAGGTCGGCCGGCCACGCCCCCGGTGCCAGGGTCGCGGCGCCGGCCAGCGTCAGGAACGGCGCCAGATCGGCCGTCTCGGCGCGGAGCGTGCCGCCGGTGGGGACGAAGTCGGGACCGACCAGGATCGGACGGCCCGTGGCGAGGCGCAGGCCCGCGACCGTGCCGCTCGCCGTCAGGGCGAGGGACTGGCCGTCCGGCCGCTCGGCTCTCAGCCGAAGCTCGGCAGGTTGCTGCAGGCCGGCGAGGTCGGCGCGGCCGAACCACGGTCCGGCCCGCGGCGCCGTGAGGGTGGCGGTGCCGCCCTCGATCCGCGTGCCGCGGCTCGCGAGCGTCAGGTCGAGGGTGCCGCCGCCGGCGCTGCCCCGGGCCTGGGTCCGCAGGGCCGCGGCCGCGCCGCCCTCCCGGTCGAGGGTAACGGCGAGGTCGAGGGGCGCGTCCCGCAGGAAGGCGGGCAGCAGGCGGATCTCGCCCACCCAGACCCGCTCGAGCAGCCCGAGCAGCGGCCCCCCCGCCGGCGCCTTGAGGCGCCCGGAGACGCGGCCGGTCCCGTCCGCGCCGATCTGCCCGGACAGCCGGGCGCTGGCGCCGGCGAGGTCGGTGACGTCGAGGCTGTCGACCGTCAGTCCGGCGCCGTCCGACTGGATCCGCGCCGCGATCGTACCGGTGCCGGAGCCCGCGGTGCCGAACCGGACATCCTTCGCCTCGAGCGTCAGGGCGAGGTCGGTGTCGCGCAGGGTGCCGAGGGCCGTGCCGAGGGGCGGCAGGCCGGCGATGTCGAGGCCGGTGGCGCGGATCTGGGCCTCGAACCGGCCGCGCTCGGTGCCCTCGGCGGCGGTGTAGCGGGCGTTCCCGGTGATCCGCGCCGGCCCGAGGCCGAGGCGCATGTTGCGCAGGGACAGGCCGTTGCCGGCGGCCGACAGGTCGGCGGCGGCCTCGATCTTCCGCCCGTCGAGGAGCGCGACGAGCGGCCCCTCGGCGCCGAGGCGGCGCAGGTAGCGGCCGAGCGCCTCCGAGTCGGGGGCGGCGAGCGCCACCGGGCCGGAGAAGCGCAGCGGCGCCGTCTCGACCTGCCCGCTCGCCGTGACGGTGGACTCGGCCGGCCCGGTCACCGCGAAGCGGCGCAGCAGCAGGCCGCCGGCCCGCTCCAGGGTGCCGGTGAGGGCGAGGTTCGACCATTCCTCGCCGCCCAGCACGGCGCTGCCCACCGTGAGGTCGAGGTCGAGCATGGCCGGCAGGCTGCCGGCCGAGCGCGGCAGGCCCCGGGCGATCAGGTTCTGCCCCTCCGCCGAGGCCAGGAAGGCGTCGAGGTCGAGGCGGCGGGCGTCCAGGGTCAGGCCGGCGCGCCACTGGCGCAGGTCGAGCCGGCCGGTGCCGCCGAGCCGCAGGGCCCGGCCGCCGGGGTCGACGGCGAGGTCGACGGCCTCGAACCGCACCTGCGTGCCCCGGGCCTTGAAGGTGCCGGCCAGCGAGAACGGCAGGTAGGCGCCGGCCGCCTGGGTCGGCGGCCCGACGACGAGGCGGGCGGAACCCTCGGCCTCGACCTGGGCGCCGCCGGATTCGGCGGGGACGAGGCCGAACCGCGCGTCCGCCTCGAAGCGCGGCGCCGCGTCGCCGCCGCCGGAGATCTTGGCGGCGAGGCGCCCGTCCGGCCCCGGCGTGCCGCTGACCGCCCGAAACGGGACGCCGCCGCTCGTCCCCTCGATCCGCCAGGGCCCGACCAGGGCCGGCGCCTGCACGCGCAGGTCCTGGACGTAGAGCTGGTCGGTCCGCCCGGTGGCGGCGACCTGCGTGGTGACGAGGAACTGCTGGATCTGCAGGTTCTCGATGGCGAGGTCGCGGTCGCGCAGGGCCCCGCCGAAATCGGGCGGCAGCTTCAGCGTGTCCGGGCCGGCGACCGGGAGCTTGATCTCGGCCCGGCCGATCCGGGTCTCGGTGAAGCGGAACTCGCCCTTCAGGAGCGGCGCGAGGGCGATCTCGGCCTTGACGAACCGGGCATCCAGGCTCGGGCGGTCCGGATCGGCGCCGAGGTGGAGGCGGTCCACGCGCAGCCGCGGCGACGGCAGCAGGCGGACCTCGATCCGGCCGTCGGTCCGGACCGGAACGCCCAGGGACCGGGCGAGCGCCCGCTCGACGAGCCCGCGATGGGCCTGCCAGTCGACGAAGGGCGGGACCGCGAGCGCCGCCACGAGAACCAGGATGACGGCGCACGCCAGCGCGGTCAGAAGATCACGCAATGGTCCCGTTCCGCACCATCTCTGCGCGAGGCCGCGACCTCACCGGGCCGCCGTGCCCCGCGTGCCCCCGCGAGTCAGTCGCCACGGCCATAGCACGATAAGCCGCCGGGGGCGCCAGCGGCGATGCCACGGTCGGGAGCGGCTCTCTGGCTGCGCGCGCGAGGCGGCTCGCGGCACCCCGGGCCTGCGGCCTCCGGACCGGGCACGGGCCCCCTCTCCCGAACGGGAGAGGGGGCCCGTCGCGCTCTGCCGCCGCTGTCGCCCCCGATCACACACGTGCCGATCCGCGGCCGCCGAGGGGACGTCGGGGCGCGTCTGCGGAACCCGGATCACCCCGGCGCGGACAGCTGCGCTTCATGGCTCCGCGCCCCCGCCGCGGCGCGAACGGCCTCGACGCCGTTCGCGATTTGGTCCAGGGATGCGGGATGCAGAACCGCCCGCATCCGCAACCCGCCGGGGACGGCGCGCCCGCCACGTCCATCGCCGCCCGCGCCATGGGCACCCTCCGGCGCGACGCGGCCGGCTACCTCGAGGGGCTCAACCCCGAGCAGCGCCGCGCCGTCGAGACCACGGAGGGCCCGGTCCTGGTGCTGGCCGGGGCCGGCACCGGCAAGACCCGGGTGCTGACCACCCGCATCGCCCACCTGATCGCCACCAACCGGGCGCGCCCCTTCGACATCCTGGCGGTGACCTTCACCAACAAGGCCGCCCGGGAGATGAAGCACCGGATCGGCGCGCTGATCGGGCCGGCCGGCGAGGGCATGCCCTGGCTCGGCACCTTCCACGCCATCGGCACCAAGATCCTGCGCCGCCACGCCGAGCTGGTCGGGCTGAAATCCGACTTCACCATCCTCGGCACCGACGACCAGCTCCGGCTGATGAAGCAGGTCATCGCCGACCAGAACGTCGACGAGAAGCGCTGGCCGGCCCGGGCCCTGTCCCACGCCATCGACGGCTGGAAGAACCGCGGCCTCGGCCCCGAGCAGGTGCCCCCGGGCGAGGCCTCGGCCTTCGCGTTCGGCAAGGGCGGCGCCCTCTACACCGCCTACCAGGCCCGGCTCGCGACGCTCAACGCCGTCGATTTCGGCGATCTCCTGCTGCTCTGCCTCAAGCTCTGGCGGGAGAACCCCGACGTCCTGGCCAATTACCAGGACCGGTTCCGCTACATCCTGGTGGACGAGTACCAGGACACCAACGTCGCCCAGTACCTGTGGCTGCGCCTGCTGGCGCAGTCCCGGAAGAACATCGCCTGCGTGGGCGACGACGACCAGTCGATCTACGGCTGGCGCGGCGCCGAGGTCGACAACATCCTGCGCTTCGAGCACGATTTCCCGGGCGCGGTGGTGGTGCGGCTGGAGCGCAATTACCGCTCCACGGGCCACATCCTGGCCGCCGCCTCCGGGCTGATCGCCAGGAACGAGAGCCGCCTCGGCAAGACCCTGCGCACCGACGACGAGCCCGGCGAGCGCGTCACCGTGACGGGCGCGTGGGATTCGGAAGAGGAGGCGCGGATGCTCGCCGAGTCGATCGAGTCCCTCCAGTCCAAGCAGCACCCCCTGTCGGAGATCGCCGTGCTGGTGCGGATCTCCGCGCAGATGCGCGAGATCGAGGACCGGTTCGTCCAGCTCGGGCTGCCCTACCGGGTCATCGGCGGCCCGCGCTTCTACGAGCGCGCCGAGATCCGCGACGCCCTGGCCTACCTGCGCGCCACCGTGAACGTCAGCGACGACCTCGCCTTCGAGCGGATCGTGAACACGCCCAAGCGCGGCCTGGGCGACGCCACCCTGCAGCAGCTCCATACCTACGGCCGCGCCAACCGGCTGCCGCTGCGGATCGCCGCGGAGCGCCTGTGCGAGACCGACGAGCTGAAGCCCCGGGTCCGCTCGACCCTGCGCGCGCTGACCGAGAGTTTCTCGCGATGGGCGCGGCTCGCGGAGACGCAGCCGCACAGCGAGGTCGCGCAGACCATCCTGGAGGAATCCGGCTACACCGAGATGTGGCAGAAGGACCGCTCCGCCGACGCCGCCGGCCGGCTGGAGAACCTCAAGGAATTTGTCCGCTCCATGGAGGAGTTCCCCGACCTCGCGGCCTTCCTGGAGCACGTCTCCCTGGTGATGGAGGCCTCCGAGGCGGAGGGCGCCGAGCGGGTCTCGCTGATGACGCTCCACGCCGCCAAGGGGCTCGAGTTCGACACCGTGTTCCTCCCCGGCTGGGAGGACGGCCTGTTCCCGAACCAGCGGGCGCTGGACGAGAGCGGCCGGGCCGGCCTGGAGGAGGAGCGGCGCCTCGCCCATGTCGGGCTGACCCGGGCGCGCAAGCGCGCGAAGCTGTCCTTCGCGGTGAACCGGCGCATCCACGGCCTCTGGTCCTCGACCATCCCGTCCCGGTTCATCGACGAGCTGCCCGAGACGGCGGTCGACGTGGTCGAGGCCCCCGCGCACTTCTCCGCCGGCGCCTCGCGGTTCGACCGCAAACCGACGCCGTTCGGATCGAGCTACGGCACGCCGGGCTGGCAGCGCGCGCAGGCCAACACCGCGCCGGGCGGCCGGTCCGGGTTCGGATCGGGGTCCGGAGGCGGCTTCCGCTCGTCGGGCCCGGGCGGGCGGTCCGGCAGCCAGTCCGGCGGCCCCCGCCAGATCGAGGGCGAACTGATCGCCAAGTCGACGGGCGCGCCCTCGACCTTCCAGGGCGGCCAGCGGGTCTTCCACACCAAGTTCGGCCCCGGAACGGTCGCGGCGGTCGACGGCAACAAGCTGACCGTTGACTTCGACAAGGCCGGCCGGAAGATGGTCCTCGACAGCTTCGTCCAGGCCGGATCGAGCTAGTCCCGCCGACCAAGCCCGGACGTGTCAGGGCGGCAGGGTCGGCCGGCTTCGCCCACGCGGGCGGGGAGGATCGGAGATCGTGCCGGATGCCGCACCATCCCGTGTGATACGGTTCCCGGTCGAAGTCTTCCGTTTCCGCAGCCCGCGCCGTCTCTGTGAGCGGAGCGCAGCAATCCAGGGCAGCCCGACATCGGTGGGCTTGGCGCCCACCGGATCGCTTCGCTCGGCGCGCAGAGACGGCGGCGATCCATCGACCGGACGTCGTAGCGCGCGGCCCGTCGCTGATGCATCCGCGCCAGCCGCGCGGCTTTTTCGACGCCTCTCCAGCGACCGTCACCCCTTAGTCACACCCGGCGCGCAATCGTCGGGCGCGAACCGCACTGGTGCGCCAGTTGCATCGCGTATTCGGCCGCGCACGGAACGTCGTGACGCTCTCCACAGGCGGGCGAGCGCGGGGCGGAACCTTCGGCCTGGGGCCGGTATTAAGTTCCGCAAGCGAGTAGAACCGGGAGCAAGCAGGTAAACGGCAGTTCAGAAACAGATCCAGGTTGGCAAGTCCCGTTGGAGTGTACATCCATGAAGAGACGCCGCGCACGACTTGAACTGGTTGAAGACCGCACGTCCCGCATTCATCGCACACGCTTCGACGAAGAACGCAATCTCGCTCCCATCCAACCGCTCACCGAACGCCAAGCCGAGTACCTCGACGCCCTCGCCCGCTCGCCGCAGGTCATCGTCCTGGGGCCCGCCGGCACCGGCAAGACCTTCATCGCCGGCACCCGCGCGGCGGACCAGCTCCGCCAGCGCCGCATCGCCAAGGTGGTCATCACCCGCCCGAACGTGCCCTCCGGCCGGTCGCTGGGCTACTTCCCCGGTACCCTGGAAGAGAAGATCGCCCCCTGGGTCGCCCCCCTCACCGAGGCCATGAAGGAGCGCATGGGCGCCGCCGCCTTCGAGATCGCCCTGAAGACCGGCGACATCGAGATCGTCCCCTTCGAGGTTATGCGCGGCCGGACCTTCAAGAACTGCCTCGTGATCCTCGACGAGGCGCAGAACACCACGATCAACGAGATCAAGATGTTCCTGACCCGGATCGGCGACGATTGCCAGGTCATCATCAACGGCGACGTCTCGCAGACGGATCTCCGCGAGACCTCCGGCCTGCGGACCGTCATGCACATGGTCAAGAGCCGGATGATGCCGATCCCCGTGGTGGAGTTCACGCGCAACGACATCGTCCGCTCGGGCATCTGCGCCGAGTGGGTGAAGGCGTTCGAGGAAACGAATCTCTAAATCGGAAGTTGATGGCGGCGGGTCCTCGCAGACCCGCCGTGCCGTCATCCGGCACGAGACGACTCTCCGCACCTCCCTTTCGGGAGGATGAACCGGGCGCCGAGCCCGGCCTTCAGAGAACTGGAGTCTCCTCGTGAGGAAACTGACCTTCGCCTTCGCCGTGCTGGCCTCGCTCGGCGGCGCCGCCCTCGTCCAGCCGGCCTCGGCCGCCCCCGCGATGCCCGGCGCCGTGTCGGCGCCCGACGCGGTGACGCACGTGCGGATGACTCCCATGGAGCGGCGCATGATGCATCGCCGCATGGAGCGCCGCATGATGCACCGCCGCATGGAGCGTCGGATGATGCATCACCGCATGCACCGCCGCATGCACCGCATGTGATTCAGCGGCGGAGCGGGGTCGTCCGGCCCCGCTCCGCGCGCCCGGCCAGAACCGGGCGTTGCTCCCCGTTCCGAAGATTCCTATCTCGTCGTCTCGAATCGCGCCGTCAGGCGGCCGCCGCGGCAGCCGGCCGATCCGGGAGACCCCGATGCCCCCCTCCAATCGACTGTTCGACGACCTCGCCCGCCTCATGACGGACGCCGCCGGCGCCGCCCAGGGCGTCCGCCGCGAGGCCGAGACCGTGGTCCGGGCGCAGCTCGAGCGCGTCGTCCGCGACCTCGACATCGCCTCCCGCGAGGAGCTCGACGTGCTCCGCGACCTCGTGACCCAGCTCCAGGCGCAGAACGAGGCCCTGACGGCCCGCGTGGCGGCCCTGGAGGCGCGATCCGGGAGCGCCGGAGCGGGCGCCGCGGGCCTGAGCGAGGTGGTCTGAGTCTCCGCGGCAACGCCGCGGGCTTT
>NZ_JBKFBI010000197.1:0-8150 GCF_053346095.1 Methylobacterium sp. A52T
GAGGGACAGGGTGAGGGCTGAGAACAGTCCGGAAGAGTCGCGACCTGTACGCGCATCGGCGGCCTGTTCAGTCCTGATCCTTCGCGTCCCTCACCCCAACCCTCTCCCGCACGGGAGAGGGGGCCTGACGCGGCTGGCGAGACCGGGCTCGCCCTCCTTCCCGACCGTTGCAACATGGTCGGATACGGCTCTAGCGGGACGGAAGCGGCGCCCGTTCCGCCGAAGCGGCGCGGGTGCCGGTCATGGTGAGAGCGCTGCCCTCAGTACTGCGTGCCGGTGAACCGGCAGATCGTCTTGCAACGCGGGCCGCCATTGGCCTGCCAGGACTTCGCGTGCCCGATCGATCCGGTCATGTCCTGCGTGGGATTACCGCCGGGCCGGTGCACGACGATGTTGCAGGCATCGCTCGGGGTCCGCTGGTAGCGCGGGCAGGACGCGGAGTTGCGGTGGCCCAGTAAATCCATGAGCGTCTCCGGACGGGCGTGGGCCGACGGCACAACAAAGCACAGGCAGGCGACGATCAGCGTCGCGAGCGAGGTCATTCTCCGCATCGGATTGCTCCTCAAATCATCGTTTCATGCGATTTCTGGCGCCCTTTGCTCAGTTAAGCAGCAGAAAATACTATAGATGTGCGCTAACGCACATCGTTCAATTCTTTTTTAATCCCAAGAAATACGGGATTTTTTGACGGATTATTCGCCGCGCTGAGCCGTTCACTCTAGACGTGCGGCGTCGCGCATCTGCGCTTGCCCGTGGCGGCGCTTTCGCGCATGGCGGAGGCTTGCGCCGCTCCCAACCGGCCGGGTTTCAGGGGCCGACCGCCGCGCCGGATCGCCCGCCCGCGGCGCGGGCCGCGCGATTCAGAGGGCTACAGACGCATGCGCCTGCGCTCCGATTTCTGGGTCTCGGCCCATCTGCGGCGTCTGGACGTCGCGGGCATCCCGGCGGTGCTGCGCCGGCGCGGATCCGCGGAGGCGGGCGCGATCTTCGTGAAGGTCGATCGGCTCGACGGCAGCGCCGACCTCTACGGACCGGCGCCGCAAGCGCTGTTCGAGGCCGAGGCGAGCGGCGACCGCCGCTTCGCCGCGATCGTCACCGGCGGCAGCCCGCTCGACGTGGAGGAGCGCCTGACCAAGGAGATCCGGTTCGATTCCGATCTCTGGATCGTCGAGATCGACGACCGCCAGGGGCAGCATTTCTTGGATCTGGCGGAGTGATACCGTTTCCGGTTGGAGACCTCGCCACCGTCTTTGCGGGCGCAGCGACGCGATCCAGCGGCGCCACGCCGACCGATGGCGCGCCGCCCTGGGTCACTTCGCTCCGCTCGTGATGACGGAGCGAAGCGAAGGGAGCGCCCGTCAGCCCTCGATGATGCGCTCGTCGAGCTTGCGGTCGACGGTCTCGACGGTGCGGTCGATCTCGGCGTTCGGCTCGCCGAGCTGATGCGAGATCAGCTTCACCAGCAGGTCGACCCGCTCGATGTAGGGCGCGCCGTTCGCCACGGCCCGCGCCGCTGAGGACGGCTTCAGCAGGCTCTCGGCGGCCTTGGCGTACTTCTCGAACGGCACTTGATCGGCCGCGTCGGCGCCGAGCTTCCGGGCGATGCCGTCGACGTGGTCGTAGATCGCCCGCGAGCGCGCCAGGTCGCCGTGGACGGCGTCGTGGATGGATTGCGGCTCGCCCGGGGTGATGCAGCGGTAATTGCCGGTGAGCAGCATCGACCACTTGGCGAGCGGCACGAACAGCGAGTCGAACACCTTGAGCTTCACCGGCACGTCGTGTCCGTCGAGGCGCACGGCGTCGATGTCGGCCTCCAGCTCCCGGAGCAGCCGGTTATGGGCCTCGTCCGCGAAGGTCGCGGCCTTGAAGTTCGTCGGCAGGCCGACGTGGAGGACGTTCGCCTCCTCCTCCGGCGGGCGGAAGGCCTGCGGGTCGGGGGAGCAGAGCGACACCAGACCCGGCTCGAACCGGTCCCACACGCCGGCATTGGTGTAGGCGTCCTCGAGGTCCATGGCGGCGAGCGCCGGGATCCGCTTGAGGTAGGGCAGCGGCGGCATGTTCATGATCGACAGGCACGGCAGCCTCGCCGCCGCGATCTTGATCATGAGGACGCGGATCGTGTGGTTGTTGTACTGCGGCTCCTGCATGGCGAGGCCGACGAGGTCGTAGCGCGACACGTCGACGTCCTCCGGCGGCATCGCGTCGACCTTGCCGGGCAGGTCGCGCGAGTGGATCGCGCGGTGCTCCTTCTCGTCGCGCAGCTTGATGCGGACCTCGGTCCCCTCGCGATTGATCAGGTCCGCGGTCTTGCGCCGGCACACCAGGGTCACGTTGTGACCGGCCATCAGGAGCTTGGTGCCCAGGAGCGAGCCGTAGGAGGCCCCCAGGATCAGGATGTTCTTGGCCACGTCGGTCCTCCCCAGCATTGAGACTTGCTGTGTGTTGTCTGGTTGCTGGGAACAGCGCGTCCACGCCACCGCCCCAAGCGCACGTGCGATGGATGGCAGCCGGGCGAGAGGAAGGCAAGCCTTCTGGTATACCTAATCCCAAACCCTTTGTGAGGCCCCGCCGGTGACAGGCGGGGCGATCCCTATCCTCCGCAGCCGAGATCTCCACAGGGTGGCGCCTCCAGGACCTCGCGCGGGGCCCTTTCGGGACGGCGGACGACGACCGGCCTGCCCGCGTGACCTAGCCCCAGAGCTCCGGCGTCGGCGGGTGCATCAGGCTGCCCTCGTAGCGCAGCGGCGGGTCGCGGTCGCGGGCCAGCAGCAGCGGCCCGTCGAGGTCGACGAACTCCGCGTCGTTGGCGAGCAGGGCCGCCGGCGCCATGCCCAGCGAGGTGCCGAGCATGCAGCCGACCATGATCGAGAGCCCCCGGGCCCGCGCCTCGCGGGCGAGGAGCACGGCCTCGGTCAGGCCGCCGGTCTTGTCGAGCTTGATGTTGATCGCGTCGTAGCGCCCGGCCAGCGCGTCGAGGCCGGCACGGTCGTGGAGGCTCTCGTCGGCGCAGACCGGCACCGGGTGGGGGATCTCGGCGAGCAGGGCGTCGGCGTCGGCCGGCAGCGGCTGCTCGATCAGCGCGACGCCCGCCCGCAGGCAGGCCGCGAGGTTGGCCTCCACGTTCTCGGGCCGCCACGCCTCGTTGGCGTCGACGATCAGCCGGGATTCCGGCGCGCCGGCCCGCACCGCGGCGATGCGCTCCGGGTCGCCGTCCCCGCCGAGCTTGACCTTGAGCAGCGGCCGGTGGGCGGCCTTGCGGGCGGCCTCCGCCATGCTCTCCGGCGTGCCGAGGCTCAGTGTGTAGGCCGTGATGGCCGGCCGGGGCTCGGCGAGACCCGCGATCTCCCAGGCGGGACGGCCCTGCCGCTTCGCCTCGAGGTCGAACAGCGCGCAGTCGAGGGCGTTGCGCGCGGCGCCCGCCTTCATGCGGGTCATGAGCGCGTCCCGCCCGATCCCGGCCGCGATCGCCTCCGCCTGGCCCTCGATCAGGGCACTGACGCTCTCGACGCTCTCCCCGTAGCGCGGATAGGGCACGCACTCGCCGCGCCCGACCGCGTCGCCGTCCGCGACCGTCGCCACCACGACGGCGATCTCGGTGCGGCTGCCGCGGGAGATCGTGAAGGCGCCGGCGATCGGGAAGCGCTCGACGGCGAGGGTCAGGCGGCGGGCCATGTCGTACGGTCTCCGATTGAAGCCTGCGGTCGATGCCCACCGTCATCGCGAGCGCAGCGAAGTGACCCAGGGATGCGCGACGCCGAAAATCGTGGCGCCACTCTGGATCGCTTCGCTCCGCTCGCACAGACGGCGTCAGAGCCGGCACAGGGAAGCGGTATCAGATCGCCGGGAAGTCGGCGACGATCCGGTCGACCAGCCCGTCGACGCCGAAGCGCACCGGGTCGGTGGCGGGCAGGCCGTGCTCGGAGCCGAGCGCGTCGAGGAGCGCCCGGGCCTCGCCCTCGGCGAGCGCCTGGGTGTTCACCGCGATGCCGACCGGCTTGATCCCCGGATTGGTCAGGCTGCCGAGCTGCACGGTGAGGTCGATGACCTGCCGGATGGTCGGCAGCGGGTGCTTCACGCCGCGCATATTGGTGCGGGTCGGCTCGTGGCAGACCACGAAGGCGTCGGCCTGGGCGCCGTGCAGCAGGCCGAGGCTCACGCCCGCGAAGGACGGGTGGTAGAGCGAGCCCTGGCCCTCGATCAGGTCCCAGTGGTTCGGCTCGGCCTCGGGCGAGATCGTCTCGACGGCGCCGGAGATGAAGTCGGCCACGACGGCGTCGATGGCGACGCCCCGGCCGGAGATGAACACGCCGGTCTGGCCCGTGGCGCGGAAATCGGCGTCGAGGCCGCGCTCGCGCATGCCGCGCTCCAGGGCCAGCACGGTGTACTTCTTGCCGACCGAGCAGTCGGTGCCGACGGTGAGCAGGCGCCGCCCGGCCCGCTTGGTCCCCTTGCCGGTGGGGAAGCGCTCGTCGGTGTGGCGGACGTCGTGGAGCTGGCGGCCGCGGCGGGCGGCGGCCTCCGCGATGGCCGGGACCGCGCCGAGCTTCACGTGCAGGCCGCTCGCCACGTCGAGACCGGCCTCGATCGCCGCGACGATCTCCTTCACCCAGTGGTCCGGAAGGACGCCGCCGGCGTTGACGACGCCGATCACCAGGGTCCGGCAGCCCTTCGCCAGGGCCTCGGGCAGGGTCATGTCGGGGATGCCGAGATCGGCGGCGCAGCCCGGCAGGCGCATCTGGCCGACGCACCATTCGGGGCGCCAGTCCTTGATCCCGTAGGCGGTCTTGGCCGCCAGCGTGTCGGGCACGTCGCCCAGGAACATCAGGTAGGGCGTGGCGATCTGCATCGGTCGAGCAACCTTCTCCGGGAGGCCGGCGGACCGTCTATGCGGGATCGCGGGCGGCGTGCGCAATGCATGGGGCTGGCCAAGGCGGTCGATGCGGCCGCCCCACGGAGCATACCGGCTCTGCACGCCGTCATCGCGAGCGCAGCGAAGCGACCCAGGGACACGCTACAGCCTGGGAGTGCGCGCCACCCTGGGTTGCTTCGCTGCGCTGGCAAAGACGGCGCGTCCGCCGCCTCACCCCTGCGGCGCGTGGCGCTCCAACTCAGGCCGCGCGTCGTCGCGCCACCCCCGCCTCGTTGGCCACCGCGCCCACCGGCGCCGGCACGCCGGTCGCCTGGACCATCCCCTCGGCGCCCGCCAGCGCGCCCGCGCGCAGCTCGAGACCGAGGAAGCGCGCGCGCTCGAACGGCCCCGGCAGGGTCAGGCCCTCCGCGAGCGCCCGGTCGAAGCCGAAGCGCGCGTAGTAGGGCGCGTCGCCGACCAGCAGCACGGCGCCGTGTCCGAGGGATTCCGCCCGGCCGAGGGCCGCCTGCATCATCACCGAGCCGAGCCCCTGGCCCTGGATCGCCGGATCGACGGCGAGCGGGCCGAGCAGTAGCGCCGGGCGGGCGAGCCCGGCCTCGACGTGCCACAGCCGCAGGGTGCCGACGAGCCGTCCCGCCCGGGTCGCCGCGAAGGCGAGGCCGCGGGCCGGCAGGCGGCCCTCGCGCAGGCGCTCCGAGGTCTTGGCGCGCCGGTTGCCGGGAAAGCACGCGTCGAGCAGGCGCTCGCGCGCCGGGACGTCGTGGAGATGCTCCGCGCGGATCTCGATCATGGCTGTGCCCTCCCCGGGCCGGCGAGCGGGAGAAGCGATTGTCTGTGACCGAGAGCCGTACGCCCTCGGTCGATGCGGTGGTGGACGTCAGCGTCCGGCCGGGTCGCCCTCCCCGTCATCACGAGCGAAGCGACGTGACCCAGGGCAGCGAAACGTCGGAAGGCGTCGCGCGTCCCTGGATCGCTTCGCTCCGCTCGCGAGGACGGAGAAGCCTGCGTCCCTCAGCCGGAACCCGTCTTGATCCTAGGAAGGATCAGATGACGATCTGCTGAAGGGGCGGGAAGCCGTTGAAGGCCACCGCCGCGTAGGTCGTGGTGTAGGCGCCCGCCCCCTCGATCAGCACCTTGTCGCCGATCGAGAGCGAGACCGGCAGCGGGTAGAGCTGCCGCTCGTAGAGCACGTCCACCGAGTCGCAGGTCGGGCCGGCGATGACGCAGGGCTCGGTCGCCTCCCCGTCCCGCGCGGTGCGGATCGGGTAGCGGATCGCCTCGTCCATGGTCTCGGCGAGCCCCCCGAACTTGCCGATGTCGAGGTAGACCCATCGGACCTCGTCGGCCTCGGCGGACTTCTTCGACACGAGCACGACCTCGGCCTCGATCAGGCCGGCATTGCCGACCATGCCGCGGCCCGGCTCGATGATCGTCTCGGGGATCTGGTTGCCGAAATGCTTGGTCAGGCCCCGGAAGATCGCCTCGCCGTAGCTCTCCACGCCCGGCACCGCCTTGAGGTACTTGGTCGGGAAGCCGCCGCCGAGATTGACCATCGAGAGGCCGATGCCGCGCTCCGCGCACTCGCGGAAGATCGCCGCCGCGGAGCCGAGCGCCCCGTCCCAGGCCTCGGTGTTGCCCTGCTGAGAGCCGACGTGGAACGAGATGCCGTAGGCCTCGAGCCCCTGGCGGTGGGCGTGCTCCAGCACGTCCGCGGCCATCTCGGGCACGCAGCCGAACTTGCGGGAGAGCGGCCAGTCGGCGCCCGCGCCGTCGCACAGGATGCGGCAGAACACCCGCACCTCGCCCGCCGGCACGCCCAGCGCGTCGGTGGCCCGGGCGATCTTCTCGACCTCGGCCTGGCAATCGACCGCGAACAGGCGGATGCCGAGCTTGAGGGCGCGGCCGATGCAGCGCTCCTTCTTGATGGTGTTGCCGAAGGAGATCCGGTCGGCGGTGGCGCCGGCGGCCAGCACCATCTCCATCTCGGCGACGGAGGCGGTGTCGAAGCAGGAGCCCATCTCGGCGAGCAGGCGCAGCACCTCGGGGGCCGGGTTCGCCTTCACGGCGTAGAACACGCGGGTGTCCGGCAGGGAGCGCGCGAAGGCGGTGTAGTTGTCGCGCACGACGTCGAGGTCGAGGACCATCACGGGGCCCTCGTCCTGACCGAGGTCGCGGCGCACGCGCAGGAAGTCACGGATGCGGTCGGTCATGGTCGTCTCCCGGCACGGGTTCGCGAGCGCCCTACGCGGGGCGCGCTGTCGAAGATGACGGCCCGAACGGGCCGCCGGCGTCAGGGGGCGATGCGTCGCGCGGACCCACGCGCTTTGGAGACGCGTGCGTCGGAGCGGGCGCAGAGCACCCGGAAGCTGCCGTGGATTGGAAGGGAGGACCCCCACCGCACGCCGGGCAAAGAGAAACAAGCCTCTTCGGTGCCGGCCTGTGGAGGGCCGACGAGACCAAAAAAGCCCGTTCGTCGTTGCTTTAAGCTGCGTCCCCCGTGGAGAGCGGGGTTCGCCGGTTTCGCCTCCGGCTGCCGGTTGTTGTCGGGGTCCGGTGTCGCCACCTGGATGCCGGCCGTAGGGATCCACCCTTGCGACCATCGATCCTTTAAGACCCCTGGCGGCTGTCCGGCAGTTGACCGGATGCCCACCAACCGACACGCGGCCACAGGCACGTGCGAAATTGGGCACGGCGCATATACGGAGACGGGACCCGCGCGACAAGGGGAAACCGCCCCGGAACGCCCGCTTTTCCGCCCGCAATCCACACCCCGCGCGCTCCGTTGCAAAAACGACGCATCGGCTACCCGTCAACGACGCATCCCGACCGCGTCGACGGGGCCGTGCGGGCTTCCCAAGCGGGGCGGAAGCGGGCATCTGACCGGACGGGGCAGAGTACTCAGGCGAGCGAGCGATGGCCGGGCCGACCAGATCCACCGCGACGGCGCGGGCGTGAGCGCCGCCCTGTGAGCGCCCCGTTATGAGCGCCTCGTCATGAGCGCCCCCTTGCGCAGCCCGGTCGTCGACGGGCTCCCCGCGCCGACGATTCGCACCGCCACGCTCGCCGATCTCGACGCCCTCGTCGCCCTGGAGCACGCCGCCTTCGCCACCGACCGGGCCGAGCGCCGGGCGATCCGCCACGCGATCCGCTCGCCCTCCATGGACGTGCTGGCGGCCCTGATCGACCCGCCGGACCGGGATCCCGTTCCGGTGCTCGTCGGCGCCGCGGTGCTGGAGCGGCGGCGCGGCAGCCGGATCGCCCGGCTGGCCTCGATCGCGGT
>NZ_JBKFBI010000198.1:0-8053 GCF_053346095.1 Methylobacterium sp. A52T
GGGCTCGGGCGGACCCTGCGGGCCCGCTACCTCGCCGCGCACCGCCCCGGCGGCGCGCCGCGGAGCAAGGCGGCCCTGCGGGTGCAGCCCTGGTCGCCGCTCGCCCAGATGGCCGGCCGCCCGACCCGGCGCCCGGCCGCCATCCCGCGGGTGGCGATGCTCCAGCCGGTTCCCGACATCGCCGCGGGCATCTCGGCCTCCACCGGCCGCCCGGCCGGGAGCGTCGCCGACCCGTCAGCGCTCCTCGACCGGAAGCCGAGTCGCGTCCCGAGCGCCGACCGGATGGTCGCCGAATCCGCGCTGCTGCCGGCGATCGCGGTCGGCCTGCCGGTCCTCGACCTGCGCCTGCCGGCCCCCCTCTGCACCGGCGACGAGGTCCGAATCCAGGCCTACGCCAACCGGATCAGCGGCAGCGTTGGCCTGAAGCCGGGCGACGACCTCGACCTGTTCGGACCGGACGGCGCGCCGCGCGCCAATCTGGCGTCCGTCATGCTGGCGATGTCGGCGGTGGAGCTCGGCACGCTGCGCGCCGGCCCGGACCTCGTCGCCGGGGCGATCGCCCGGCTGAGGCCGCTCACGCCGGCCGCCGACACCGCAACGCCCTAGGGGACGCTTCCCGGGCGGCAAGCCTTGCGGTTCCGGCCCGCCCGCGCCACCTCTGCCCGGCCCGTTCCCCTCACCACGAGCCCGCCCGTGCCCCTGATCGACCTTGCCGCGCGCGCCGGCTCGGCCGTCAAAGCCTTCGCCGAAGCCTCGCACGACCTGCTGGTCCAGCCGACGCTGCGGCTGGGCGTGACCGGGCTCGCGCGCTCGGGCAAGACCGTGTTCACCACGGCGCTGATCCACCACCTCGTGGAGACCCACGCGCTGCCGGCCTTCGCGCCCGCCCAGGAGGGGCGCCTGCGTCGCGCCAAGCTGGTGCCCCAGCCCGACGACGACGTGCCGCGCTTCCCCTTCGAGGAGCATTTCGCGACGCTCACCGAGGCGCGGCGCTGGCCGCGCTCCACCGACCGGATCAGCCAGTTCCGCCTGGAGATCGCCTACGAGCGCGCCGCCGGCTGGCGCTCCGGCCCCGCGACCCTGATGCTCGACGTGGTCGACTACCCGGGCGAGTGGCTCCTCGACCTCGCGCTGATCGAGACCAGCTACACGGCGTGGTCCCGGGCGACGATCGGCGGCACCCGCCGGCCCGGCCGCGCCGCCGTGGCGGCGCCCTGGCTGGAGGCGCTGAAGGGCTTCGACCCGAACGGCCCCCTCGACGAGGTCGCGGCAGAGCGGGCGAGCGACGCCTTCAAGACCTACCTCGCGGGCCTGCGCGCCGGCCCCGAAGCCGTGGCGACGACGCCCCCGGGCCGGTTCCTGATGCCGGGCGACCTCGCGGGCTCGCCGGCGCTGACCTTCGCGCCCCTCGACCGGCTCACCGAGACGATCGCCCCCGACAGCCTCGCCGGGCTGATGGAGCGGCGCTTCGAGGCCTACAAGGCCAAGGTCGTGACGCCGTTCTTCCGCGACCATTTCCAGCGGGTCGACCGGCAGATCGTGCTGGTGGACGTCCTGTCGGCGGTCGATGCCGGGCCGACCGCCCTGGCGGAGCTGGAGGAGGCGCTGGACGCGGTGCTGCTCAGCCTCAACATCGGCCGCAACACGGTGCTGTCGCGGCTGTTCGCGCCCCGGGCCGACCGCGTGCTGTTCGCCGCCACCAAGGCCGACCACCTCCACCAGACGAGTCATGACCGGCTCGACGCGCTGCTGCGGCTGCTCGTGTCGCGGGCCATGCGGCGGACCGAGGCCGCGGGCGCCCGGGTCGGTACGGTGGCGCTCGCCTCCGTGCGCGCCACCCGCGAGACCACAGTCCACGACGGGTCGGAGACGCTGCGGGCGGTGGCCGGCACCCCGGAGGCCGGCGAGGTGGTGGGCGACGAGGTCTTCGACGGCAACAGCGAGGCCGCGATCTTCCCGGGCGAGCTGCCGGCCCGCGCCGAGGCGGTGCTGGAGGGGGCGGTCGAGCCGGGCTCGCTGCGCTTCCCGCGCTTCCGGCCGCCGCTGGTGCGCCCGGACGGGCTCGGCCGCGCCGGGCACCTGCCGCAGATCCGGCTCGACCGGGCGATGCAGTTCCTGATCGGCGACCGGCTGGCGTGACGATGTGTGCGATGCGGAGCCCGCGACCATGACCTCCGGCCAGAAACCCCGCGCCTTCCGGATCAGCCCCGAGCCGGTCGGCGAGCCGAGCGTGACCACGACGCCGCTCGGACCGCGGCCGCCGCAGGCCCGGATCGTCGAGGAACCCTTCGAGATCCTCGACGCCGCCGACGGCGTCGCCGTGCCGGTGGCGCCGCGCACGCGCTCGCCCTGGGGCGCCCTGTTCCTCTCGGCGGTGGGCGGCCTCGTCTCCCTGGGCGTCGGCCTGTCGGTCGAGCGGATGATCAGCGACCTGTTCCAGGCCGCCCCCTGGCTCGGCTGGGTCGCCCTCGCGCTGCTGGGCCTCGCCGCGCTGGCGCTGCTGGCGATCGTGGCGCGGGAGCTCGCCGGCCTGCGGCGCGAGCGCAAGATCGAGCGGCTGCGCCAGTCGGCGCTGGACGCCCTCGCAACCCGCGACCACACCGGCGCGCAGGCGGTGGTGCAGGCGCTCTCGACCTTCTACGCGGACCGCGACGCCCTGTCGGCGGGCCGCGCCCGGATCGACGCCGCCGCCGACGCGATCCTCGACGTGGACGACCGGATCGGCCTGGCCGAGCACGAGCTGCTCGCCGGCCTCGACCGGCAGGCGCGGAACGCCATCGCGACGACGGCCAAGCAGGTCTCGGCCGTGACGGCTCTCAGCCCGCGGGCGATCGTCGACGTGGCCTTCGTGGTGTTCGCGGCGGTCCGGCTGCTGCGCCGGATCGCCGCGATCTACGGCGGCCGGCCGGGCTTCCTGGGCTTCCTGCGGCTGGGGCGCGCGGCGCTCGCGCATCTCACGGTCACCGGCGGCATGGCGGTGGGCGAGAGCGTGATGCAGCAGGTTCTGGGGCTCGGGATCGCCGCCCGGGTCTCCGCCAAGCTGGGGGAGGGCGTGCTCAACGGGCTGATGACCGCCCGGTTCGGGCTCGCGGCGCTCAACGTCTGCCGGCCGCTGCCGTTCGTGCGGGAGGCCCCGCCGCGGCTCGCCGACGTCGCCGGCGAGCTGCTGCGCTCGGCCGAGGCCGAGCCGAAGTAGGGCGGGGCTACTTGGCGCCCGCGGCGGCGCGGCGGTTGGCGATGCGCGAGAACATGTTGCCGGTGTAGTCGGCGGTCTTCGGCTTCTCGGGCTCGCCGAGCTTGGCCTCGAAGGCCTCGATCCGCTTGAGCAGCGTCACGTCGTTGAACAGCGAGCTGTTGAAGTTGCTCTGGGCCCGGGGGCCGAGGGCGGTCTGCACCGCTTCGAGTCGTTCCAGAAGCTCTTTGCGCGTCACGGTGCTCTCCAGGGGCGGCTTCGGGACGAAGGACCGCCCGTCCCGCCACTGAAGAGGGCGGTGGTAAACAGCGCGTTAATGCGACCCGCGCCGGTCCCATCCCGCCGAGGCACGGGGACGCCGATCGTCCTCGCGCCGCGCCGCAGGGCGCGCAGGCTCAGAGCCCCTTCAGGAACCCGGCGAGCCGCATCAGCCCCTCGGGCCAGGGCCCGTGCCCGCTCGCCACGTTGAGGTGGCCGGATTCGCCCGCGTCGACCGTGAGCGCCCCCCAGGCATGGGCGAAGTCGTCCGCCCGCTCGTAGCGGCAGTACGGGTCGGTGCGGCTGGCCACCAGCAGGGACGGGAAGGGCAGGGGATCGCGCGGCACCGGCGCGAAGGCCCGGACCGCGTCGGGCAGGTCCGGCGCCTCCTCGACGTCCGGGAGCGCCACCAGGAGGGCGCCGCGGACCACCCCCGCGGGGAAGCGCGGCACCGCCTCGACGCACGCCACCACGCCGAGGCTGTGGGCGATCAGGATGACCGGCCGCGTCGCCGCCGCGACCGCCTCGGCGATGCGGCCGCACCACGCCTCCGGGGTCGGTTCGTGCCACTGGTCCTGCTCGACCACGCGCGCGGTGGCGAGGCGGCCCGCCCAGCGGGCCTGCCAATGGTCCTCCTCGGAGCCCCCGAGCCCCGGGACGATGAGGATGTCGCAGTCGGCGGTCTTCATACCGGGATGCCTAGTGCGGACCGGCGGACGCGTCGAGACCGTCCCGTCATTCGGCCGCGATCGGCGCCGCCCCCTCGAGGGCCAGGATGTGTCGGGCGATCTGCACGGAGGCGCGGTTCTTCGCCTTGGCCTCGATCTCGAAATCCGCCCAGGCGAGGTGCCGGGCGACGAGGTCGTTCACCGCCCGGTTCCACATCATGTCGGAGTGCGCGGCGAGGTCCCGGACCGCGTGGCCGGCCGCGCGCAGGGCCGGGAAGTCGGGCAGGGCGTCCGGATCGCAGGCGGCGGAGACCGCCTCGCGCGACACGCTGATGTGGGCCACGGGCCGGACGCCGCGCCAGGATTCCTGCACCCGGGCGATCCGGGGGTCGTCCGGCTCGAGATACTCGCCGCCGCTCTCGACCCAGTGGTGATGCAGGTCGAGCACCACGGGCACGAGGTCGGCGAGCCGCAGCACCGCGTCGAGGCCGAAGACGTTCTCGTCGTTCTCGACCGTCACGAGGTCGCGCGCCACCCGGCTCGCCCGGGGCAGGGTCTCGCGGAAGCCCTCGACCCCCGGGTCGCCCGCGCCGACATGGATGTTGATGTGGGCGCCGTGCGGGTGCCAGCCGCCGCCGTAGCCCATCCGGTCGAAGATCTCGGCGTGGTAGTCGAGCTCGGACAGGCCGTTGGCGATCGCCGCCGGGTTGCGGCTCGCCAGCAGGCAGAACGGTCCCGGGTGGAAGCTCAGGCGCACCCCAAGGCGGCGGGCCAGCGCGCCGGCCTCGGCGAGGCCGCGCTCGACCAGCGCCGCCATCTCGGGCTCGGCGTAGAGAGACTGCGCGATCGGGTGGGTGTAGCCCGGAAGGACGTTGCTCGCCATGCGCAGGAGGCGCTCCAGCGGCGGCCGGGCCCCGACCCAGGCGATCTGGCGGGCGAGGGCGTCGAGGTTATGGGCGACGAGGCCGGTGAGCTTCGCCCGCCGGGCGGCCGGCTCCAGCTTCGTGAGATGGGCCATGGTCACGCTGGTGAGGTTCATGTGCAGCGTGGCTTCCCGCTCCGCCTTGAGGGTGGCGTGGGTGCCGGGCGGCTCGTCCAAGACGAACTTGCAGCAGAATCCGAGACGGGGCTGATCGCGCATAACGAGCACAACGCGCGGAGGGCCGCGGCGTCCCCGCCCGACGCGCGGAACGGCCGCGGCACGACGACGTTGGGAGTCCCGAGCGCGGCAGTTCCGCGCACTGGCCCCGATCCATGCCCCCGTCACCGTCGCGTTCGACCGGCCCCTCAGAGGGCGGCTCGATCCTCTGGATCCTGATGCTCGGTTCGGCGCTGGTCGCCCTCGCGGCGGCGCCGGCACGGCGCCGCGTGCCGGCGGCTCTCCCCGCCGACGAGCCGCCGCTCGACCGCGATCCGTCCTGCGACGATCGGGGCCTGCGGAAGGGCGTCGCCGCGGGGGCGCGCTCGATCTCGGGGCGCGCCGCGCAGCTCACCGCCGCGACCCAGCCGGAGCGCGGCCGCGCCGCCGACAGCCCCGTCGAGATGACGCGGTCCGGCTGGAAGGACATCGTCGTCCGGGTCTACCTGGAGTTCAACAAGGACCGGGTCCTGGCGGTCGCCGCCGGGGTGACCTTCTACACGCTGCTGTCGCTGTTCCCCGCCATCGCCGCGCTGGTCTCGTGCTACGGCCTCTTCGCCGACGTGACCGTCATCAACGATCACCTCGCCCAGCTGCACGCGGTCCTGCCGTCCGGCGCGGTCGAGCTCATCGGCGACCAGGTCAAGCGCATCGCCGCCAAGGGCAGCGGCTCCCTCAGCATCACGTTCTTCTCCAGCCTGCTGCTGTCGATCTGGAGCGCCAACGCGGCCATGAAGGCGATGTTCGACGCGCTGAACGTGGTCTACGAGGAGGAGGAGAAGCGGAACTTCTTCTGGCTCAACCTCCGCTCGCTCACCTTCACGGTCGGCGCCCTGCTGTTCATCATCGTCGCGCTCAACGTGATCGTCGTCGTGCCGGTGATGCTGAACTTCCTGGGCCTCGGCTCGACCGCGTGGCTGCTCGCGGCCCTGCGCTGGCCGGCGATCCTGATAGTCCTGCTCGGCGGCCTGTCGGTGCTCTACCGGTTCGGGCCGAGCCGGGAGCACGCCCGCTGGCGCTGGGTCGGGTTCGGCAGCGTCGTCGCGGGCCTGCTCTGGCTCGCCGCCTCGCTCCTGTTCTCCTGGTACGTCGCCAATTTCGGCACCTACAACGAGACCTACGGGTCGCTCGGCGCCGTGATCGGCTTCATGACGTGGATCTGGATCTCCTCGACGATCGTGCTGCTCGGGGGCGAGATCAACGCGGAGCTGGAGCACCAGACCGCCCGCGATACCACCACGGGCGCGCCGCTGCCGATGGGCGCGCGCCGGGCGCGGATGGCCGACACCGTCGGCGCCGCCGCCTGAGCGCCGCGTCTCCGATCCCGGAGACGCCCTGCGGCATCCTCCGGGACTGCCGGATAGGGCGGGCGATCCCTATATAGCGTGGCGAGAAGGGAGATCGTCATGGCTGACACGCCGACCACCAGCCCGGAGACCCGCAGCGACGCCGAGTGGCGCTCGGCGCTGACGCCGGAGCAGTACCGGGTCCTGCGCGAGCACGGCACGGAGCGGGCCGGCACGAGCTGCCTGCTCGCCGAGAAGCGGGCCGGGACCTTCACCTGCGCCGGCTGCGGTCAGCCGCTGTTCGAGCAGGGTACCAAGTTCGAGTCCGGAACGGGCTGGCCGAGCTTCTTCGAGCCTCTCGACGGCGCCGTCGAGACCACGGTGGACCGCAGCCACTGGATGGTCCGCACCGAGGTGCACTGCGCCCGCTGCAAGGGCCACCTGGGCCACGTCTTCGACGACGGCCCGGCGCCGACCGGCCTGCGCTACTGCATGAACGGCGCGGCGATGAATTTCGAGCCGGCTGAATGAATCGCCGGGCCCGCTAACCTGGGTTCGGAAACGCGGCGCGAAAGCCGGGATATCGGGGACAGGGACGGCCGGGGCCGGATCCTCGGCCGGATCCGGTCTTGATTTCGTCGCGTTTTTGCTTAGCGCTCTATAGTCTCAGGATGTCGCTGTCCGGTGATTGGCGACGGAAGTGGTCAGGCTCTGGCGAATACGGCGTGGCAGTCAGCTTATACGCCGTGCGGGCCGGCTCCACGTGTCCCCTTCCGTGCGGCCCGGCGGCGCTGAGGGCTGTCCGCCGGATCGGCGCGCCGCCGACCAAGCGGGAGGGGTTTTGAGTTCATGAGCACCGTTCGCCGATTTCTGGTCGCACCATCCCTGGTCCGCCTGATCCGCAAGGAGCGGGGTGGCGCCCGCATCACCGAGGGTCACTTCGCGCCCCAGGGCGGCCGGGCCTCCTGCGTGCGCGTCGACGGCCAAGTCTGCCAGCTGGTCTTGGTGAACAAGGGGCCGGACGGCATCCCGGTCGAGGAGCGCACCGACGTCCCGCGCGCCCACGGCGACGCCCTGCTGGACGTGTGCCCCGGCAAGGCCGCCTACGACCGCACCACGCTGAATGCCGGCGGGCGCGAGATCGCCATCGACCGCTACGTCACCCCCGGCAGCCTGGACCTGATCAGCGTCACCTTCGACGATGACGGCGAGGCCGCCGGCTTCCACGCCCCGAGCTGGTTCGGCCGCGAGGTCAGCAGCGAGCCGGCCTTCGAGCGGGCGGCCCTGGCCATCCAGGGCGTGCCGGCGGCCGAGGAGGTGGCGCTGAGCAACGCCGCGCTGGACGCGGTGCTGGACCTGATCGAGCCGCGCTTCGGCTTTGGCCGTTACGGCAGCAGCAGCAGCAGCCGGAGCACCGAGTCCGACGAGGGCGCGATGGGTGCTATGCGCCGGGCCGCGGCTCCGGCGGCGCTGGCCGCCGCCGCGCCGGTCGTCGCCGCCCCGCCGCCGG
>NZ_JBKFBI010000199.1:0-8027 GCF_053346095.1 Methylobacterium sp. A52T
CTCGACTTGCATGTGTTAAGCCTGCCGCCAGCGTTCGCTCTGAGCCAGGATCAAACTCTCACGTTGAAGAGAAAGATCCGGCCGATCACGTGTATTCTCAGACGGAGCCTCACATCGACCAAGCATCCAGACGCTTCACAGCGCCAGATACCCGTCGGTGAGCTCAGAAAGAAGAACAACAGATCGGCACAAGTCTACTCACGCCAGGCCTCTCGACCCAGCCGCAAGGACAAACGCCGCCCGCGTCTCCCTTCCTCAATTCCAACTTGTCAAAGAGCGCCCCGGCATCCCAGGGCTCATCAAAGGCAAACAGAAGACCGCCCGGCTATCTCGCCGGCCAATCCCGCCGCTTGTCAGAAGATGGCTCAGCGCCCGGTCCACTTCCGCGGCCGGCGCCGATGAGCCGGGGTATAGATCCACGGTTCCCGGCCGTCAACACCCTTTTTGCCGACCGGCGCGGCAGGCCGTCCGGGAGCCTGGCGGTGGATCATCGCTGTCTTTCCCGCGCCCGGGCTGGCGCTCGCGAGCCACACGCCTCAATCTCGACACGCTGGGTCGTGAGATGAGATTGCCGGGCGCGGATGTCGCCTCCGGTATGGTCGAGCCCGGCCTCAGCGCCGCGGATCCCGCGGGAACGCCCGTTCGCCATCGTCTTCTCAGGGCCTTCGAGTGAAGCGCGAGCGACTCAAGATCGGCGACGTGGCCGCCCTCCCCCCGGCACGCGGGGTGCACGAGCCTCTCGACCATCTCGGCGCGACCGCGACGCAGATCGACCGACGCGCCGTCAACCTCCGCTGGCTCTGCGCCAGCAGCCTCACCGGCCTGACCGGCGCCGGCCTGATCGCGGCGGCGCTCCACGTGTCCCTCCAGGGCGACGTTTCCTTCGCGGCCATTCCCGAGAAGGCGGCGATCATGCCCCGCCCCCAGCCGAGCGAGAGCGGCGCCAACATCGCCCGCAAGGGCGACCGGCTGGTGCGCAACCTCATGATCGCCTCGGCCAAGCAGAGCTTCAAGGCGCCGGTCACGGTCCGCCTCGGCGACCGCGAGATCATCAAGGCCAAGGCCTTCGTGCGGCTGACGACGCCCCTATCGATGACGACGGGCGTCTACGCCGCCGAGCCGCCCCGCTTCGACCCCATGAAGTTCGTCTCCGACGAGCCACTGGAGCGCGCGCCCGATGCGTCCGCCGACGCCCCCAGCGCCGAGGTCACCGTGGTCAAGCGCGAACTCGCCGACGCTGCCGTCGACGCCAACGCGCCCGCCCTCAGCGACGACGACGTCACCGCGCAGGTCGAGGAGGAGCGCCGCATCGCCGCCGAGGCAGGGCGCCGCGCCGCCATCCCGATCGCCCCGCAGATCATGCTGTCGCGGACGCTCCAGCAGGGCGCGGCCGGCGACGGCGACGGCGCGGCGCCGAAGGACGCGAACCCGTTCAAGTCCATCGAGGTGCTGGTCGTCCCGGAGAACGTCACGAAGGTCGCCAAGGTCGAGCTGAAGGCCAACGAGGCGCCGCTCGTGGAGGAGCGCGATCTCGCGCTGAAGCGCGGCGAGACACTGGAGACCACGCTCAAGGCCACCGGCCTCGCGAGCGACGATGCCGTCCGCGGCATCGTCGCCGCGCTCGGGGGCAAGACCCGCACCGCCGCCCTCAACGAGGGGCAGCCGATGCGCGTCCAGGTCGCCCCCGGGCCCCGTCCCGGCGATCCCCGCCAGGTGACGCGCGTGGTGCTGTACGGCGAGAACGGCATCGAGGGCATCGCGGCCCTGAACGACCGCGGCGCCTTCGTGTCGGTGGCGCCCCCCGCCGAGGAGGCCCCCTCCCCCAAGGGACAGCCTCAGGCGGAGGCCGGCGAGGACGAGGACGAGGATTCCGGCTCCGGGCCGCGCCTGTACCAGAGCCTCTACGAGACGGCCGCGCGCCACGACCTGCCGCGGGCCACGGTCGAGGATATCGTCCGCGTCTTCAGCTACGACCTCGACTTCCAGCGCCGCATCGGCAGCGGTGACGGGCTCGACGTCTTCTACAGCACCGACGACGAGGCCAGCGCCGATCGTCCGGACCTGCTCTACGCGGCGCTGACGCTCGGCGGAGAGACCCGCAAGGTCTACCGCTTCCAGTCGCCGGACGACGGCACGATCGACTACCTCGACGAGCAGGGCCGGTCGCTGAAGAAGTTCCTGCTGCGCAAGCCCATCGCCGACGGGATCATGCGCTCCGGCTTCGGCTACCGCCGCCACCCGGTGCTGGGCTACGCCAAGCTGCACACGGGCGTCGACTGGTCGAACCCCATCGGCACGCCGATCATGGCGGCCGGCAACGGCGTGGTGATCCGCGCGGAGATGACCTCGGGCTACGGCAACCGGGTCGAGCTGCAGCACGTCAACGGCTACGTGACGACCTACAACCACATGTCGCGGTTCGGCCGCGGCATCCGCGAGGGCGTCAAGGTCCGGCAGGGCCAGATCGTCGGCTATGTCGGCTCGACCGGCCTGTCGACCGGCGCGCACCTCCACTACGAGGTGATCATCAACGGCCACTTCGTCGACCCGATGAAGATCCGCGTTCCCCGCGGCCGGGAGCTCGACGGGCGCCTGCTCGCCGACTTCAAGCGCCAGCGCGAGCAGATCGACGCCACCATGCAGAAGTCGAAGAGCGCCACCGCCCTCGCCCAGCGCGACGCGGCGGTCCGCTGAAGGGAGCGCGCGGCCGTTCAGGCGAAGCCGAGCCGGGCGCGGACAGCCTCGGGCGTCGCGCCGGCCTGCCGGAGATCGGCGAGGGATCGCGAGCCGCGCGACTTGGCCAGCTTCTCGCCCCCGGTATCGAGCAGCAGCGCGTGGTGGCGGTAGCGCGGGACCGGCAGGCCGAGCAGGGCCTGCAGGAGGACGTGCAGGTCGGTGGCCGCCTCGAGGTCGCGGCCCCGCACCACGTGGGTGATCCCCTCCGCCGCGTCGTCGTGGACCACGGCGAGGTGGTAGCTCGTCGGCACGTCGCGCCGGGCGATCACCGCGTCCCCCCAGCGTGCCGGATCCGCCGCGACCCGGTGCGCGCCGGCCGCGTCGAAGGCGACGTAGCCGTGGGTCGGGCCGGCGCGGCGCAGGGCGGCCGCCATGTCGAGCCGCCAGGTATGCGGGTCGCCGCGGGCGATCCGGTCCGCGGCCGCCGCCGGGTCCAGGTGGCGGCAGGTGCCGGGATAGAGCGGCACGCCGTCCGGATCGCGGGGGCCGTCGCCGCCGGAGGCGACGCGCGCCCGGATCTGGCCGCGGGAGCAGAAGCACGGATAGGCGAGCTCGCTCTCGATCAGCCCGTCGAGGGCGGTCCGGTAGGCCGCCATATGCCGGGACTGGCGCCGCACCGGTTCGGGATAGGTCAGCCCGAGCCAGGCGAGGTCGGTGACGATCGCGTCGACGAAGTCCGGTTTCGAGCGCGCGGGATCGATGTCCTCGATCCGCAGGCGGCAGACGCCCCCCATCCGGTCGGCGAGGTCCGCGTTGAGCAGCGCCGAGTAGGCGTGGCCGAGGTGCAGACGCCCGTTCGGGCTCGGCGCGAAGCGCAGCACCGGCGCCGCGGCGGTCACGGACCGGTCCGGCAGGTCACCCGTCCCGGCGGGTCAGGCACTGCGGCGCGCCGGGCTGGCAGGCGATCCCGGGCAGCGAGCAGGCCGGCCCCTCCGCCAGGCGGCGGCAGACCTTGCAGCCGTCGGTCCACTCGAGGCAGGCCGGATCGTCGGCCGCCGACACCGCTGGCGACGCGTGCCGCGCCGGCGCCAGGGCGCCGATGAGCACGGTGGCGATCACGAGGAAAGCGATGCCCCAGGCGGCAAGCGCGCCGCTCGACGAGCGCGGTGCGGGCGACGGAGGGCTGACGGTCGACATGGGCCTCCTGTTGGCGCGGGACCCGCCCGCCTGTCAACGCGGGCTCAGGCGGCCCGCGCGGATCGGCGCTCCAGCAGCGGCGGGAGCAGCTTCAGATTCAGCGGCTTGGCCAGGAACCCGTCGAAGCCGGCCGCCCGGGCGGCGACCTCGTCCTCCCGGCCGGCATTCGCGGTCAGCGCGACGAGGTGGAGGCGGTCCGCGCCGCCCGCTTCGGCGGCGCGGATCCGACGGGCGGTCTCGTGCCCGTCGAGGCGGGGCATCCGCACGTCGATCAGCGCGAGGTCGAAGGGGCCGTCCGTCTCCAGCCGCGCGAGGGCCTCGAGGCCGTCGACGGCGTGGACCACCGTGGCGCCGAGCCGCTCCAGCGCCCGGGTCGCCAGCAGGGCGTTGATCGGGTTGTCCTCGGCCAGCAGGATCCGCAAGCTGGAGCCGACGCGCGCCGGCTCCGCCGCCGGCGCGGCCGCGGCCTCGACCGGGCCCGTCGACGCGAGCAGGCGCTCGAACAGGGAGCGCGGCCGGACCGGCTTGATCAGGTAGCCGTCGAAGCCCGCCGCGCCGGGGGACCCGAAGCCGCGCCGGTCGAACGGCGAGAGCAGCACGAGGCTGGTGCGGACCCCGCAGGCGCGGGCCGCGTCGGCGATCTGGCGCACCGCCGCGTCGCCGAGCGCCCGGTCGGCCAGCACCGCGTCGAAGGCCGCGCCCGACAGGGCGTCGAGGCCCGATTCCAGGCTGTCGACGATCACGGTGGCGGCCCCGGCCCGGGACAGGCTGCGGGCGAGGTACGGGGCCTGGAACGGCGAGTCGGCGACGATCAGGCAGCGCCGTGGGGCGAGCGTCGGCAGCGGCGCGCGCCCGCCATCCTCGGCCGCCGCGACCTCGGCGAGCGGCAGCAGGACCCGGAAGGTCGAGCCCCGGCCGAGGCGCGAATCCGCCTCGATCCGCCCGCCCATGCGGGTCACGAGCCGCCGCGTGATGGCGAGGCCCAGCCCGGTGCCCTCGTGGCTGCGGCTCGCGCTGCCGTCGCCCTGCTCGAACTCCTCGAACAGGATCGGCAGCCGCTCCTCCGGGATCCCCGGGCCGGTATCCGCCACGGCGAGCACGACCTCGCCGCCGGTCCCGGCCCGCGCGAAGCTCAGGCTGACGCCGACGCCGCCGCGCTCGGTGAACTTGATGGCGTTGCCGGCGAGGTTGATCAGGATCTGCCGCACCCGGTCGGCATCGCCCAGCACGGCGGCCGGGAAGTCCTCGGCCACGTCGAGGGCGATCTCGATGCCCTTGTCCTGGGCGCGGGGCGCCAGCAGCTCGACGACCCCCTCGGAGAGCGCCGGCAGGTCGAAGGGCTCGGCCGCGAGGTCGAGGCGCCCGGCCTCGATCCGCGAGAAGTCGAGGACCCCGTCGATCAGGCCGAGCAGCGCCTGGCCGCTGGTGCGGACCGCCTCAACGTAGGTGCGCTGCTCCGGATTCAGCTCGGTCCCGAGCACGAGGTCGGCCATGCCCAGGATGCCGTTGAGCGGCGTCCGCATCTCGTGGCTCACCGTCGCCAGGAAGCGGGATTTCGCGACGCTCGCCGCCTCGGCGCGCTCCAGGGCCGCGTCGCGGCTGCGGATCGCCTCGACCCGCGCGGTCACGTCCCGCCCCGCGCGCAGCCAGTGCGTCGCGTCGCCGTGCGCCACCGGCATCTCCACGAAGGCGAACCAGCGCGCCCGCCCGTCCGCCGTCCGGACCTGCGCCTCCAGGCGGCGGACCCCGTCCGGCCCGATCTCCACGGCGTTCCGGTCGAGGATCTCGAGATCGTCCTGGGAGCCGATCAGCGCGATCGGCTCGCGGCCGAGGAGGCGGGCGAAATCCTCGTTGGCGTAGGTGATGCGCCCGCGGGCATCCCGCTGGACGATGATCTCGGTGGTGGCGGCCACCAGGGCGCGGTAGCGGTCCTCGCTCTCGCTGATCCGCCAGAGGCGGTCCTGCAGCCGCTCGGCCTCGCGCTCGGCGCGGCGCGTTCCGAGCCGGCGCCAGAGGCCGAAGGCCAGTGCGGCCGCGGTCAGGAGCGCCAGGACAGGCGCCAGCGTGTCGATCATTCCGGCCTCCCCGGCATCGGGCCGGTCCGCCGCAGGATCGCAGCCGAAGCTGAAGGCGGCGTTGGGAAAGGCCCTTAACCGCCGGTTGCGGACTTCGCGGAGCCCGCGGCGAAATCCGCGGCGGAGTCCGCGACGCGGCGCGGGATCAACGGTACCGTGCGGTGATCCGAGAAGCGGCTCGCGAGTTGCCTGCCAGGACGCAGGTCCGGACGGAGACGGTACATGCCCGGTGAGCACTACGACGTCATCATTGTCGGGTCCGGTCCCGGCGGCGGCACGATGGCGTGGCGCCTCGCCCAGACGGGCAAGCGCATCCTGCTGATCGAGCGCGGCGACTACCTGCTGCGCGAGCCGCGGAACTGGGACAGTCAGGCGGTGATCGTCGACGGCTACTACCAGGCGAAGGAGACGTGGTACTCGTCCGACGGCAAGAGCTTCCACCCGGGCCTGCACTACTACGTCGGCGGGAACTCGAAGTTCTACGGCTCGATCCTGTTCCGCCTCCGCGAGAGGGACTTCTCCGAGATCCGCCATCAGGACGGCGTCGCGCCGGCCTGGCCCGTCGGCTACGACGTCTTCGAGCCGTACTATCAGGCGGCCGAGGAGCTGTTCCACGTCCACGGCCTGCGCGGCGAGGACCCGACCGAGCCCTGGTCGACGAAGCCCTACGCCCATCCGCCGGTGGCGCACGAGCCGCGGATCCAGGAGCTGTTCGACAACCTGAAGCGGGCCGGCCACCACCCGTTCCACCTGCCGGTGGGCGTGCGGCTGGTGGAGAAGGACGGCCGCGCGGTGCCGACCTCGCCCTGCATCAAGTGCGAATCGTTCGACGGCTTCCCCTGCCCCACCAACGGCAAGTCGGACGCGCAGACCATGGTGGTCGACCCCGCCCTGCGCGACTGCCCGAATCTGACGCTGCTCACCCGCACCTACATCGAGCGCCTCGTCACCGACGCCTCCGGCCGCACCGTCACGGGCGTCGTCGGGAACCGGGACGGCGCGCCGTTCGAGGCCTCGGCCGACATCGTGGTGGTGGCCTGCGGCGCCCTCTCCTCGGCGCTGCTGCTGCTGCGCTCGGCCAGCGACCGCCACCCGAACGGCCTCGCCAACGGGTCGGATCAGGTCGGGCGCAACTACATGCGCCACAACAACTCGACGGTGCTGGCGATCTCGAAGGTCCCGAACCCGACCCGGTTCCAGAAGACGCTGGGCCTCAACGACTTCTACTTCGGCGATCCGGACCCGAAGGACGGCTGGGACTTCCCGCTCGGCCACATCCAGATGGTCGGCAAGTCGGATGGCGCCCAGATCCACGGCGAGGGCCTGCCGGGCTTCCTGCAATGGTTCCCCGACAAGCCGTTCGACTGGATCGCCAAGCACTCCGTCGACTTCTGGCTGACCTCCGAGGACGTGCCGCTGCCGCAGAACCGGATCTTCTACAAAGGCGGCAAGGTCCATCTCGACCTCACCGAGACGAACGTCGAGGCGCACAAGCGGCTCCGGCACAAGCTGCGCGAGATCTGCAGCTTCACCGACATCCACCCGCACCTGTTCGACCGCTCGCTCTACCTGGGCAAGAACGTCCCGATCGGCGGGACGGCCCACCAGGCGGGGACCCTGCGGTTCGGCGCGGATCCGAGGACGTCGGTGCTCGATCCGAACTGCAAGGCGCACGAGTTGGACAACCTCTACGTGACCGATGCCAGCTTCTTCCCGTCGATCGGCGCCGTGAACCCGACACTGACCATCATCGCCAACGCCCTGCGGGTCGCCGATCATCTCGTCGCCCGGATGGGCGCCCGGGACGCGATCGCGCCGCCCCGGCTGTTCGACCACACCGAGCCGCGCGAGCCGCTGCCGGCCTGAGGACCGGCGGGGCGCGGACCATCGCTCTCCCCTGCCCGCCCCGAGTGCCGGCTGCGGACATGCGTGATCGTCCCCGCGCGCCGTCTGGCGCCGGGGGCATGGCCCGGGAGGCGAGCACGAGGGACGCGGGACGCCGCGGGAACCCAGGTGTCGGCCAAGTACGCGCGGGATCCGATCCCCGCGGCGCCCCGCGGCACCGGCCGGGCATGGTCC
>NZ_JBKFBI010000002.1:0-141318 GCF_053346095.1 Methylobacterium sp. A52T
TGACCGGTGCCGGCCGCGACCGTCACCATCCGGGCGAGCCGCGGCGGCAGCGGCAGCGCCCGCAGGCGCGCGCCGACCGGCGTCAGGCGGCCGTCGGCGTCGAGGGCGCCCAGCTCGCTCAGCAGGGCGTGGGCCTCGGCCAGGGCCGGCGCGGGCGGCGGGTCGAGGAAGGCGAGCGTGCCCGGGTCGGTCACGCCCCAGGCGGCGCAGTCGAGGAGCAGCCCGGCGAGGTCGGCCGACAGGATCTCGGGCCGCGTGAACGGCTCCAGGGCATTGGTGCCGGCCTCGGACCAGAGCCGCCAGCACAGGCCGGGCTCGGTGCGGCCGGCGCGGCCCCGGCGCTGGTCGACCGAGGCGCGGGAGGCGCGGGCCGTGACCAGGCGGGTCAGACCGAGGCCCGGCTCGTAGACCGGGACCCGCGCCAGCCCCGAATCGACTACGATTCGGACGCCCTCGATGGTGAGGGAGGTCTCGGCGATGCTGGTCGCGAGGACGACCTTCCGGGTTCCGGCGGAGGCCGGCGCGACGGCGCGGTCCTGCTCGGCGGGCGTCAGCGCGCCGTAGAGGGGCGCGACCTGCACGTCGGGGCCGACCTTCTCGGCCAGCAGGTCGGCGGTCCGGCGGATCTCAGCCTGCCCGGGCAGGAACACCAGGATCGAGCCCGGATCCGCCCGCAGGGCGCGCAGGGTGACCTCGGCGACCGAGTCCTCGATCCGCCGGTTCGGATCGCGCTCCGCGTAGCGGGTCTCCACCGGGAAGGCGCGGCCCTCGGAGGCCACGACCGGGGCGTCGCCCATCAGCCGCGCGACCCGGGCCCCGTCGAGGGTCGCCGACATGACGAGGATCCGCAGGTCTTCCCGGAGGCCGCCCTGCGCGTCGAGCGCCAGCGCGAGGCCGAGATCGGCGTCGAGGGAGCGCTCGTGGAACTCGTCGAACAGGACGGCGCCGATCCCGGACAGCTCCGGATCGTCCAGGATCATCCGGGTGAAGACACCCTCGGTGACGACCTCGATCCGCGTGCGGCCCGAGATCTTCGAGCCGAGGCGGACCCGCAGGCCGACCGTGCCGCCGACCGGCTCGCCCAGCGTCTGGGCCATCCGCGCGGCGGCGGCCCGGGCCGCGAGGCGGCGCGGCTCCAGCAGGACGATCTTGCGCCCGTCGAGCCAGGGCGCCGCGAGCAGGTCGAGGGGCACGCGGGTCGTCTTGCCGGCGCCGGGGGGCGCCACCAGGACGGCGGCGTTCCGCGCGGCGAGCGCGCGGCGCAGATCGGGGAGCGCCGCCTCGATCGGCAGCACGGGTGCGGGACCGGCCATCGCGGCCGCTGATGGCGCGGTGCGGCGCCGAGCGCAACCGGTCCGGACCCGGGTCCGCGACGCGGCCGGCCTTCCCGTGACGCCGCGCGCGATTCGACACGGGCTTCCCGCCCCGGGCCCTGGTGGCCGCGCGGCGCCGCCGCGATCGTGCGGCGCGACTGCACAGATCCAACGGGAGCGAAACGATGACCCTCCGCCGCCGCGCGCTGACCCTGGCCGCCCTCTCCCTGGCCCTGCCGCTGGCGACCGGCGCGGTGCGGGCGCAGGACCGGCTGCCGACCATCCCGCCCCAGGACTACACGCCCGAGCAGAAGCAGGCGGCCGAGGCCTTCGCGCAGGCGCGCGGCAAGCCGCCCTTCGGGCCGTTCGAGCCGCTCATGTACTCGCCGGAGGTGATGACGCTCGCCCGGTCGATGGGCGACTACCTCCGCTTCAAGCCGAAGATCGGCACCACGCTCTCGGAGCTGGTGATCCTGATGACCGCCCGCCGCTGGACGCAGGACTACGAGTGGTACGTCCACGCGCCCATCGCCGAGAAGGCCGGCATCTCCGCCGACATCATCGCGGCGATCCGCGACGGCCGCCGGCCGGCGAAGATGAGCGACGACGAGACCCTCGTGTACGATTTCACCGCCGAGCTCCAGGACACGAGGCGCGTCTCCGACGCGACCTTCGCGCGCGCCGAGGCCCGGTTCGGCAAGCCCGGCGTCGTCGATCTGGCGGCGATCTCGGGCTACTACACGTTCCTGGCGATGGAGCTGAACGCGGCCCGCTACCCGATTCCCGCCGACGGCAAGCCGCTGCCGCGCATGCCCGAGTGAGCCGGCTTATCCACAGCCGCCCGGCACCGGAAACGGCGTTGTCCACAGGGTTTGGCCGGTCGCGCGCGGCCGGCCCGGCCGCCGTTGACGGAACGTTAACCCTTATGGCTTGTTCTCTTTTCGTTCCCGGACGCGACGAAGGAGAACCCGATGCTGCCCCAGGTCCTGGCCCAGCGCGACGATCACGTATGCCCCGTCGAGGCGATCAGCACCGCGTATCTCGGCTTCGCGGGCGGCGATGCCGGGATTGCCCTGCGCTGCGCGATCGCCGACGCCCTGTCCGACCTGATGGAGGCCGAGCGGCGCACGCGCGAGCGCAGTCGCCTGATCTCCCGCGGCTACATCCGGACCGCCCCCGACACGGAGGCCGGACCGGCAAGCTGAACCGTGGCTGCAGGCCGGCTTCAGCATCGGTGCAGCGCGGGCGCGGCATTGTCCCTCGTGTGATCCGGGGCGCCGCAGGCGCTCCCCGCACCCACCGGAGACAGGTCATGACACGCATCGCTCTGCTCTCGGCCGCCGCGCTGATCGGCGTGGGCACCCTGGCCTCCACCGCCGCCGAGGCCCGCGGCGGCGGCGCCATCGCGGCCGGCATCATCGGCGGCCTCGCGGCCGGCGCCCTCATCGGCGCCGCGACCCAGGCCCACGCGGCGCCCGGCTACGGATACGGATACGGATACGCGGATTACGGCTACGCCCCGGCTCCCGTGGTCGTGCGGCCGGCCCCGGTCTACCGCGTCTACGAGGAGGACGCGCCGGTCTACGCCACCCGCCGGACCGTGACCTACGAGCGGGTCCCGGTCGGCTACGGCCACGCCCGCCACTGGGGCGGGGATTACGAGGGCGGCTACGGCTATCGCGGCTGGTGAGCCGGGGGTTGCGCCCGGCGCCGTGACGGCGCCCGGGCGCGTGGCTTAAGACGGTGGCGGCGCCGACCGAATCCGGTTCTCGGCGCCCCACCGACGGGTCATCGACGGGTCCATGCTGGTCCACGAAGGCGAGACGCGCACCCCGGAGGCCGACAGGGCGCTCGCCCTCTCCCTCGCCGGAGTGGCCGGCGCGCTGAACACCGCCGGCTTCTACGCGGTGGGCCTCTACGCCTCGAACATGACCGGGAACGTCTCGGCCATCTCCGACCGGACCGGCACGGGCGACCTGCTGCTCGCCCTTCAGGCCGGGCTGCTCGTCGTCCTGTTCGTGCTCGGCGCCGCCACCGCGACGCTGCTGATCCGCCGCCGCCGCCGCGGGCACCGTCCGGGCGCCTACGCCTACGGGGTCTGCGCGGAGGCGATCCTCCTCGTCGGCGTCGGCCTGCTCGTGCTGCCGCTCCAAGAGCCGGCGCGGAGCCACGCCCTGGTGCTCGGCCTGAGCTTCGTCCTGGGCCTCCAGAACGCGGCCGTGACCAAGATCTCCGAATCGCGGGTCCGGACCACGCACGTCACCGGCATGATCACCGACATCGGCATCGAGCTCGCGCGCTGGCTGGACCGCGGCCCGTCCGGCGCGGATCCGCTCAAGCCCCACGATCCGGAGCGGCTGCGGCTGTACCTGCTGACCGTCGGCGCCTTCCTGGCGGGCGGTGTGGTGGGGGTCGTGGCCTACCGCCTCGTCGGCGTGGCCCTGCTCTTCGCGGCGGCCGCGATCCTGGCCGGCCTCGCCCTGCCCGCCCTCAGGCGGTGACGTCGAGGAGCTGGCCCATCATGCGGTCGGCGGAGCGCGCCACCGCGGCGTTCAGCGCGAAGGCCGATCGCGACCCGATCAGGTCCAGCGCGGCCCCCGACAGGTCCACCTGCGCGGCCGGCGGCAGGGCCGCGTCGCCGACGGGCGCGCCGCTCGCCGCGACGGTCTCGGCGGCCTTCCCGAGCCGGTCGGTGGCCCGGGTCATGCCGGTCGCGGCGGTCTGAAGGGCGTCGATCATGCCGGAAGCTCCCCGCGGCTGTTCTCGCAGGGACGCGACAAGGGCCGGTTTCGGCGATCGCTCAAATGCGATCCATCCCGCGCGACGGCCGCCGCGACCGCCTCACCCCTTCGGCGCGCACACGGTCACCGGCGAGGCGCCGCCGTAGGGCCGTTCGGCCTCCGCGATCTGCTTCGCGGCGGCCTCGCAGGCCTGCTTGGTGTTGAACTCGACGGATCCGATCGCCGAGCCCGAGCCGGCGAGCATGATGATGAGCACGTAGACCACGCCATATCCTCCGGCATCCCGGTCCGGCGTCGCGATGCGTGCTGGTGCGGACGGCGGGACTCGAACCCGCACGGCCTCGCGGCCGCAAGATTTTAAGTCTCGTGCGTCTACCGGTTCCGCCACGTCCGCATGCGCCCTCGGTAGCGGGGGCGGCGGGTCCGATCAAGCGGGGGGCGTCCAGCCGTACAGCCAGGCGTAGCGGTCGCGCATGCCGTCGGGTCCGAGACGGGCCATCACGGCGTCGCGCACGAACGCCACCACGCCGCCGGCGTGGTAGGTCCGGCCGTTGCTCCGCGCGGCCTTCTGGACCCGTCGCACCCGCGCGGTCCGCGCGCCCGAATACGCCGCGAGCGCGGCCGGCACGTCGGCGTGGTCCGCGAGGGCGCGCGCGAGGACCGCGGCGTCCTCGATCGCCAGGGCGGCCCCTTGGGCGAGGTAGGGCAGCACCGGATGGCCGGCATCGCCGATCAGCGCGAGCCGGTCGCGGGCGAGCGGGCGCGCCACGGCCCGATCGGCGAGCGACCAGACCAGCCAGGAATCCGGCAGGCTCAGGAGGTCGCGCAGCGGCGCGGCGCTGCCGCGCAGGTGCCCGCGCAGCACGGCCGGCTCCCCCAGTCGGCCCCAGCCCTCGTCGCCCACCGCCTCGGGCACCACCGCCACCACGTTCAGGAACTGGCCGTCCCGCACCGGGTAATGCACCACGTGCCGGCCGCGGCCGAGCCACAGGCCGGTAGCGCCGCCGCGCAGGTCCTGCGGGACCGCCTCCATCGGGATGAGCGCGCGCCACGCCGCGGCCTGAGCCGGCCGGAGCGGAGCCGAGTCGAGATCCGCGCGCAGCCGGGACCTCAGCCCGTCCGCGCCGATCGCGACGTCGAAGGCGACCGGCTGGGTCCCGCTCGCGCCCTCGACGGTGAGGACGGCCTCGGAAACGGTCTGGGACACGGCGGTGACGGTGCGCCCCATCAACAGGCGGATCGTCGAGCGGCTCCGGAGCGCGTCGAGCAGCAGTGTCTGCAGGTCGGCGCGGTGGATCACGTAGTAGGGCGCGCCGAAGCGGCTCTGCGCCTGCGCGCCGAGCGCCACGCCGCCGATGCGGCGGCCGCTGTCGAGGGCGCGCACCTCGACGGCGGGGGGCTCGCTCGCCGCCCGTCGCAGCGCCGCCGAGAGCCCGAGGCCGGCCAGAACCCGGCTCGCGTTGGGCGAGATCTGAATCCCCGCCCCGACCTCGCTGAAGCCGGTCCGGCGCTCGATCACCGTGACGGCGTGGCCGGCATCCGACAGCGCCAGCGCCGCCGTCAGGCCGCCGATCCCGGCCCCGACGATCCCGATCCGCAGAGATGGACTGCCAGAAGGCACGGTGGGCGGCGCCTACTCCGCCGCGAGCTTGGCGTCGTCCCGCCACACGCAGGCCTGCGGCTCCGCCTCGTCGGCCTTCAGCCCGGCCCGGTAGCGGTAGAGCGTCGAGCAGTACTGGCAGATGATCTCGCTGTCGGCGCCCATGTCGAGGAACACGTGCGGGTGGTCGAACGGCGGCAGCGCGCCGATGCACATGAACTCCTTCACGCCCACGGTGATGACCGGCACGCCCGGCTCGTTGTGGAAGTGCGGTACCGCCTTGCCTGCCATCCGGCCCTCGCCTGCCCCGCGACTGACCGCGCGGCGAATCTGCCAGCGCGCTCCCGGGCGTCTCGCGGCAGCTTATGCCGCCAGCCCCGCGACCGGCGCAAGCCTCGCCCGACCTACGACCGATGCGGCTTGGACTCCCGGCCCCCGCGCCGTACATAGAGCGAAGCCCGATTGACGCCGCCGCGAAAAAAGTCCCGATCATGCAGCAGGAACAGGCCAGTGCGCAGGGTGCGCGCCGCGCCCCGGAACCGCCGATCCACGGTCCCGAGGGTTTCGAGGGCATGCGCCGGGCGGGTCGGCTCACCGCCGAGGCCCTCGACCTGCTGATGGAGGCGACGCAGCCCGGCGTCACCACCGAGGAACTCGACCGGCTCGCCTACACCTTCGCCATGGACCACGGCGCCTATCCGGCCTCGCTGCTCTATCGCGGCTACCCGAAGTCGATCTGCACCTCGATCAACCACGTGGTCTGCCACGGCATCCCCAACGACAAGCCGCTGCGCGAGGGCGACATCGTCAACCTCGACATCTGCCTGATCCTCGACGGCTGGCACGGTGATTCGAGCCGGATGGCCTATGTCGGCGAGGTGCCGCGCAAGGCCCAGCGCCTGTGCGAGATCACCTACGAGGCGCTGATGCGCGGCGTCGCCGCCGTGAAGCCCGGCGGATCGACCAACGATATCGGCCGGGCGATCCAGTCCTACGCCGAGGGCGAGCGCTGCTCGGTGGTGCGCGACTTCTGCGGCCACGGCCTCGGGCGCACCTATCACGACGCGCCCACGATCCTGCACTACGTCGAGGCCAGCTACGACGTGCCGTTCAAGCCCGGCCAGTTCTTCACGATCGAGCCGATGATCAATCTGGGCCGGCCCGCCGTGAAGGTCCTGGGTGACGGCTGGACCGCCGTGACCCGCGACCGCTCGCTCTCCGCCCAGTTCGAGCACACGGTCGGTGTCACCGAGACCGGCGTCGAGATCTTCACGATCTCGCCGAAGGGGCTGCACCAGCCCGTCAACCCGGCCGCCTGACCGGCCGTGCCCGAGCGGCAGGACGACGGTGAGGCGGGGCTGTTCGCCGACAGCGCCGCCCCGTCGCCGGTCGAGAAGGAGACTCCGCACTACCACGGCCATCGCGACCGCCTGCGGGAGAAGTTCTCCACCGCGGGGCCCGACGCGCTGCCCGATTACGAGCTGCTGGAGCTCGTCCTGTTCCGGGCGATTCCCCGGCGCGACGTGAAGCCCCTCGCCAAGGCGCTGGTCGCCCGGTTCGGCAGCTTCGCCGAGGTGGTCAGCGCCGAGCCGGCGCGGCTCATGGAAGTGGAGGGTGTGAGCGCCGGCGTCGCGTCCGACCTCAAGGTGATCGAGGCCGCGGCTCGGCGGCTGGCCCGGGGCGCGATCCGGGAGCGCGCACTCCTGGGCTCGTGGAGCGCGCTGCACGAGTACCTGCGCGCCACCATGGCGTTCGCGCCGCGGGAGGAGTTCCGCGTCCTGTTCCTGGACAAGCGCAACCATCTCATCGCCGACGAGGTGCAGGGACGCGGCACCGTCGACCACACGCCGGTCTACCCGCGCGAGGTCGCCCGACGGGCGCTCGAACTCTCGGCGACGGCCATCATCCTGGCCCACAACCACCCGTCCGGCGACCCGGCCCCGTCGGCGGCCGACGTGGCGATGACCCGCGAGATCGTGGCCGTCCTGGCGCCGCTCAAGATCGTGGTCCACGACCACGTGATCCTCGGCCGAAACGGTCACGCCAGCCTGAAAGGCCTGAAGTTGATCTGATCCTCCGGCCGCCTTGAGCGTTATCGCCCGCGGATATAGCCATGATCGGGTGGCGCGCCTCTTGCCTCAAGAGCGGGAGCGTACGGGAGGAGCGAGATGGCGGTGACGGCCTTCGACGAGATGAACGGGATCGGCGCGGCCGATCCGGCGGCCGTCCGCGACGCCTACGGCCAGCTCAAGGCCTGGCTCGACTCCACGCCGCCCGAGCATTTCAACACCCGCCGCAGCCAGGCCGAGCTGCTGTTCCGCCGGATCGGCATCACCTTCGCGGTCTACGGCGACAACGAGTCGACCGAGCGGCTGATCCCGTTCGACATCATCCCCCGGGTGATCACCAAGCCGGAATGGGCCTTCCTGGAGCGCGGGCTGACGCAGCGGGTCACCGCCATCAACCTGTTCCTGAAGGACATCTACGGCGCCCAGGAATGCATCAAGGCCGGCATCATCCCGGCCGACCTCGTCTACCGCAACGCCCATTACCGCATGGAGATGCGGTCCTTCCGCGTGCCGCACGACCTTTACGTGCACATCGCCGGCATCGACATCGTCCGGACCGGCGAGAACGACTTCTTCGTGCTGGAGGACAACGCCCGGATCCCGTCGGGCGTCTCCTACATGCTGGAGAACCGGGAGGTGATGCTGCGCCTGTTCCCGGACCTGTTCTCGAAGCACCGGGTCGCGCCGGTGGAGAACTACCCGGACGCCCTGCTCGCCACCCTACGCAGCCTCGCGCCGGGCTCAGCGACCCGGGACCCGACCGTCGTGCTGCTGACCCCCGGGCGCTACAACTCGGCCTTCTACGAGCACTCGTTCCTGGCCGACAAGCTCGGCGTCGAGCTGGTGGAGGCGTCCGACCTCTTCACCAAGGACGACGTCGTCTACATGCGCACCACCGAGGGGCCGCGGAAGGTCGACGTCATCTACCGCCGCCTCGACGACGACTTCCTCGACCCGCTGGTCTTCCGCCCGGACTCGGTTCTCGGCGTGCCCGGCCTGATGAACGCCTACGAGCGCGGCTCGGTCACCCTCGCCAACGCGGTCGGGACCGGCATCTCGGACGACAAGGCGGTCTACAGCTACATGCCGGAGATCGTGAAGTTCTTCACCGGCGAGGAGCCGATCCTGCACAACGTGCCGACCTATCGGTGCCGCGAGAAGGACGCGTTCGCGTACGTGATGGACAACCTGTCCGACCTGGTGGTGAAGGAGGTCAACGGCTCGGGCGGCTACGGGATGCTGGTCGGGCCGCATGCCAGCAAGCGCGAGCTCGACGATTTCGCCAAGAAGCTCAAGCACGCCCCGGACGGGTTCATCGCCCAGCCGACCCTGTCGCTCTCCACCTGCCCGACCTTCGTGGCCTCGGGCGTCGCGCCCCGCCACGTCGACCTGCGGCCCTTCGTGCTGTGCGGGGCCGACAAGATCCGCATCGTTCCGGGCGGCCTGACCCGGGTGGCGCTGAAGGAAGGCTCCCTGGTGGTCAATTCCAGCCAGGGCGGTGGCACCAAGGATACCTGGGTGCTCGACGCCTGAGCTCCGCGATATCCGGACGTTCCGAGGCGCGGACACCGTGGTCCGCACGACTTGGCTGAAGACCGATGCTCTCCAGGACTGCCGACAACCTCTTCTGGCTCTCCCGCTACGTCGAGCGCGCCGACTTCGTCGCCCGCATCCTCGACGCGGCGCACCGATTCGCGTCGCTGCCGACGAGCTACGGCGGCGGCGGGAGCAACGAGTGGGAATCGGCCCTCGCCTCGGCCGGCGACCCCGACGCGTTCAAGACCCATTACAGTGCGATCAACGCCGACACCGTCTGCGACTTCCTGGCGTTCAGCCCGCACAACCCGTCCTCGATCCGCTCCTGCATCGAGGCGGCCCGCGAGAATGCCCGCTCGGTGCGCACGGCGCTCACCACCGAGATGTGGGACGCGATCAACGGCGCGTGGCTGGAGTTGCGCAACTACGCCGGCAAGGACCTCAACCGCGACGAGTTCGGCCGCTTCCTCGACTGGGTGAAGACCGTCTCGCTGACCTTCGACGGCTCGGCCTTCCGGACGATGCTGCGCAACGACGCCTTCTGGTTCACCCGGCTCGGCACGGCGATCGAGCGGGCGGACAATACCGCCCGCATCCTCGACGTGAAGTACCAGATCCTGCTGCCGCACGACGAGACGGTGGGCGGCAGCCTCGACTACTTCCAGTGGACCACGATCCTGCGCGAAGTGTCGGCGTTCAACGCCTACCACTGGGTCTACCGGGAGAGCATCAAGCCGCTGCTGGTGGCCGACCTGCTGATGCTCAACAAGCAGATGCCGCGCTCCTTCGCGAACTGCTACGGCGTGATCGTCGAGTATCTCGACCTGATCGCCGACGCCTACGGCCGCCGGGGGCCGAGCCAGCGCCTCGCCGGAAACATGTTGGCGAAGCTGGAGGGCGAGGATATCGACCGGGTCTTCGCCACCGGGCTGCACGAGTTCGTCGAGGCGTTCATCGCCGAGAACAACAAGGTGGGCGAGGCGATCGCGAAGCAGTATCTGGTCGGCTGAACAGGACGGACAGGACGGCGCATGCGCATCCGCGTGGTTCACGAGACCATCTACACGTACGAGCAGCCGGCCCGCGGGCTCGTGCAGGTCCTGCGGCTGACGCCGCGGGACCATGACGGGCAGTACGTCCGCGGATGGCGGATCGACACCACCGTCGACGGGCGGCTGACCGCCCGCGAGGACGGGTTCGGCAACGTCGTCCACTGGTTCACCCCGGACGAGCCGGCCGACGCCCTGACCATCCGGGTCACCGGCGAGGTCGACACCGACGACACGCACGGCGTCGTCCGCGGCACTGTGGAGCGCCTGCCGGACGAGTTCTACCTGCGCGACACGGACCTGTGCGCCGCGAGCCCGGAGCTGCACGCCTTCGCGGAGGGCGTCGCCGCCGAGGGCGACGGTGCGACCCTGGCCCGACTCCACCGGCTGATGGGGACGGTCCACGAGACTGTGGCCCACGAGCCGGGTCCCGCGAGCGGCGCGGTGCCGGCCGGCAAGGCGTTCGCGGCGGGCCGCGGAATCTGCCAGGATCTCGCCCACGTGCTCATCGCCGCCGCCCGCCACATCGGCATCCCGGCGCGCTACGTCGCCGGCTACCGGGCCCGGGAGGACGGGCAGGCGGATGTCGAGGCGCCCCACGGCTGGGTCGAGGCCCTGGTGCCGGATCTCGGCTGGGTGGCGTTCGACCCGTGCTACGACGTCAGCCCGTCGGACAACTACATCCGCGTCGCCACCGGCCTGGACTATCTCGGGGCGGCGCCGATCCGCGGCAGCCGGACCGGCGGTGGCACCGAGACACTGGACGTGAAGCTCCGGGTCGAGCAAGGCAGGGCCGCCGCTCAATCCTGATCGTTCCGACCCCGGTCCGCCGACCGCACGAGAGCCCGAAGACGATGACCTACTGCGTCGGTGTCCTGGTGGAGGAAGGGCTGGTCATGGTCGCCGATACCCGCACCAATGCGGGGCTCGACGACATCTCGACCTACCGCAAGCTCCACCATTTCAACGTGCCGGGCGAGCGGGTGATGATGCTCGCCTCGGCGGGCAACCTCTCGATCACCCAGTCGGTGCTCAGCCTGCTCCAGGAGGGCGTGCCCGGCGAGGAGGAGGGCGAGCCGCCGCAGAAGCTCGTCGAGGCGCCGACCATGTTCCAGGCGGCGCAACTGATCGGCCGGGCCATCCGGCGGGTCCGCGCCATCGAGAAGGACGGGTTCGAGGCGGCCAATATCCGGTTCTCGCTCTCGCTGCTGTTCGGCGGCCAGATCGGCACCGGCGAGATGCGGCTGTACCTGATCTACTCCGCCGGCAACTTCATCGAGTGCAGCACCGACGCGCCGTTCCTCCAGATCGGCGAGCACAAGTACGGGAAGCCGATCCTCGACCGGGCGGTGAAGTACACGACCGACCTCTACGACGCGCTCAAGGTGAGCCTGGTCTCGATGGATTCGACCATGCGGTCGAATCTGGGCGTCGGCCTGCCGATCGACATCGCGGTCGCCCGCCGGAACGCGCTGACGCTCGAGGTGAACCACCGGATCGAGGCCGGCGAGGGCTACTTCCACGATCTACGCGAGCGCTGGTCGGCGGCGCTGCGCGCGGCGCACCGGGCGATCCCGCGCCCGCCCTACGGACCGCCCAACGCCTAGGGCAGCCGCACCGTCGGCCGTCTTGCTCCGCCGCGCTCGCCGGGACGGGGGCAGATCTCTACGTGGCGGCCGGAGCCGCTGAAGACTCCGCTGCGCCCCAGGCCTCCAGGAGCGCCCGGGTCGCGTCGGCCGGATCCATCGCCCGCATCGGGCCGCCCATGACGGCGAAGCCCGCCGCCCCCGCCGCGCGACAGGCGCCGATCACCTCCGGACAGACACCGCCCAGGGCCACGATCGGCAGGCCTGCCGCGCGTGCGGCGGCGAGGCCCCCCGGTCCGAGAGTTGGTCCGTAACCGGGCTTGCTCATGGTCGGGAAGATGGGGCTGAGGGTCACGTAGTCGGCCCCGGCCCGCGCGGCGGCCGCGGCCTCGCGCGGCGCGTGCGCGGAAACGCCGATCAGCGCGGCCGCGCCCAGGGTGGCCCGCGCCGCCGCGATCGCCTCCGGTCCTGAGCCGCCGCCGAGATGCACGCCGTCGGCACCGAGGGCGCGCGCGAGCGCGACGTCGCCTCCGACCGTGAGGACGCCGTTCTCGGCCCGCACGCGCGCGGCGACGCCCGCGCCGAGGCGCAGGCGGGCATCCGACTCCAGGTCCCTGTCGCGGAACCAGATCCAGCGCCCGCCGCCGTCGAGGACCGCCTGGACGGTCTCGGCGAGGGGCCGCGGATGCCCGTGCCGGTCCGTCACCGCGAGCAGCGGCGACGGCAGCGCCCTCACGAGCCGACGAGGCCGAGTTGCGGGCTCGACGGCTCGGCCCGGCCGCGGCGGGGGATCCGCCCGGCGCGGTGCGCGTCGCGCCCGGCCTCGACGGCCCGGCCCATGGCGCGGGCCATCCGCACCGGATCGTCGGCCTTGGCGACCGCCGTGTTGATCAGGCAGGCGGAGGCGCCGAGTTCCATGGCGATCACCGCGTCCGAGGCGGTGCCGATCCCGGCATCCACGACCACCGGCACCGTCGCCCGGCGGCAGATCAGCTCCAGGTTGGCCGGGTTGGCCACCCCCATCCCGGAGCCGATCAGGGAGCCCATGGGCATCACGGCGGCGCAGCCGAGATCCTCCAGGCGCTGGCACACGATCGGGTCGTCGTTGCAGTAGGGCAGCACCACGAAGCCGTCGTCCACGAGATGGCGACAGGCCTCGATCAACTCCATCACGTCCGGGTAGAGCGTCTCGCGGTCGCCGATCACCTCGACCTTGATCCAGTTGGTGTCGAGCGCCTCGCGGGCGAGCTCGGCGGTCATGATCGCGTCGCGGGCCGTCTCGCAGCCGGCGGTGTTCGGCAGGAAGCGCTTGCCCTTCAGGATCTTGACCGTGTCCGAGCCGTGGCCCTGGAGCGAGACCCGGCGGATCGAGGCCGTGACCACGTCGGCACCGCTCGCCGCGACGGCGTCGCGCATGATCGCCTGCGTCGGGTAGCCGGCCGTGCCGATGAACAGCCGGGACGACAGCGTCACCCCGGCGATGGTCAGGCTGTCGTCCCCACCCTCGGGGCGCGGCGGCGTGTGATTCTGGTCCATGCTCAACCTCCCTGCATGGCGCGGACGATCTCGACCCGGTCGCCCTCCGCGACCGGTGTCTCGCCCCAGTCCCGGCGGCGCAGAACGCGGCCGTTCAGCGCGATGGCGACGCCCTGCGGACTCTCGATACCGCTCTCCTCCGCCTCGAGGCGGAACAGGGCGTCCACCGTCTCGACCGCGCACTCGCGGGGCTCACCGTTGACGAGGAGTTTCATGCCGAGGCCCTCAGCGCTTCCGGATGGCCGAAGCGCGCGCGGGTGAAGGGGCGGGCCACCTCCGGCAGCGCGCCGCGCAGCACCAGCGCGGCGACCGCGTCGGCGGTCACCGGGGCGAGCAGGTAGCCGTTGCGGTGATGCCCGGTGGCGGCGACGAGGCCCGGGGCGATCGCGTCGAGGATTGGGGCGTCGTCGTCCGAGGTCGGACGGTACCCGCTCCACACCGCCTCCACCTCCATCTCCTCGATGCCGGGCAGCACCCGGCGGGCGCCCTCCAGCAGGGCGTAGAGCCCGCCCGCGGTGACGCCGGGCCGGAAGCCGCAATCCTCGACGGTCGCGCCGACGATGAGCTGGCCGTCGCTCTTCGGCGCCATGTGGACCTGCTCGGTCCAGACCATCCGCGCCAGGGTACCGGTCCGGGCGGTGGTGCGCAGGGCCAGGGACTGGCCCTTGAGTGGGCGGACCGGAAGGGCGAGCGCGTCGGGCAGCAGGCCGCCCTCCCCGCTCCAGGCGCCGGAGGCGAGGATGACGGTCTCCGCCGCCACGACGCGGTCGCCGGCGCGGATCCCGGTCACGCGGCCGCCCGACCAGTCGAGGGCGGTGACGGGGGTCCGCTCCGCCAGGATCGCGCCGGCGCGGCGGCAGGCCTCGGTGAGGGCGTCCATGACCAGACGGGGGTCGACCTGATGGTCGCGCGGACAGTGGATCCCGGCGGTGACGGAGGGGCGCAGGCCCGGCTCCAGGCGCCGCACCTCGCTGCCCGGCAGCCATGTGGCCTCGAGCCCCGAGCGGCGCTGCAGGTCGTAGCGGAAGCGCAGGCGCTCGACCTCGTCGCGGCCGACCGCCAGCACCAGGGTGCCGTCGGCGCGGTAGTCGATCGCGCGGCCGGACTCGGCCTCCAGGGCGTCGCGGAACGCGGGCCAGAGCCGCAGCGAGTCCAGGGCGAGCGGCAGCAGCGGGTCGGAGCCCGGCTCGTGCTCGGCGGCCGGGGCCAGCATGCCGGTGGCCGCGAGGCTCGCGCCCGCCCCGATCGTGTCCCGCTCCAGCACAGTCACGGCGCGGCCGGCCCGGGCGAGGCGCCACGCGATCGACAGCCCGATCAGCCCGCCGCCGACCACGGCGACGTCCGTCCGCGCCGGAAGGGTCGCCGGCGCGGCGCTGCCGTCCGGGTTGCGGCGGCGGCCGATCGGTGAGGCGGGTCGGTCGAGGGGCACAATCATCTCCGCGGATTGCCGTCGCGGAGATCGGGCCGTGCGCTTCGGTGAGAAGCTGTGGCCTGCCTTTCGGGCGGCCGCGGTCCAATCCCTACGCCGGTATGAGCCGGATCAGGTTCGAAGGATTTCCGCGCCGCAGGTCCTGACGGACGTGCCAGCGGTTTCTCAGCCCCTTGCCGGGGATCTCCCTGGAACAGACGCAGATGTGGCTCCACGGCCGCTGCCGGTCAACCCCGCGCCGCGACCGTCCGGTCGTTCCCGCGACAATCCGATGATCCCGGTGACGATCTGGACACCAAGCGGAGCGGAATCGGCGCGCGCGCCGCGGCGGCGACCGCGATCGCGCACCATCCCTTCACCGGTCTGGCATCTCATCGCCGGGATTCCGGAACGTCTCCGGTCGCCGGCACTCCACGTCACGGGCGGACTCGCGTGCGCGCAATCCTATTGATCTGCCTGCTCGGCTTCCTCGGCGTCACGGCCGCCCTGAAACTGCGCGACGGCATGCGGCCGGCGCCGGTGGCCCTCGCCGTCACGCCGCCGCCGGAGCCGGTTCCCGCACTCGATGCCGCCGGCGTGGCTCTCCAGGCCGGGCGCAACGGCCACTTCTACGTCAACGCGCTGCTGGACGGCCGCTCGCTGCCGATGATGGTGGATACCGGGGCGAGTGCCTGTGCGTTCTCCGAGGAGGACGCCGCGCGGATCGGGATCCGGGTCGCTCCGGCCGATTTCACCCGCGTCTGGAACACCGCGAACGGCACGGTCCGCGTCGCGCCGATCCGGATCGCCATCGTGCAGATCGGATCGATCACGGTGCGGGACGTCGATGCGGTCGTGATCCCGCGCGGACTCCTGTCGACCAGCCTGCTGGGCATGTCGTTCCTCAGGCGACTGCGCGATTTCGGCATCTCCGGCAGCACGATGACGCTCAGGGGCTGAAGCGGCCGGAGATCGAGGCTGATCTGCCTAGCCGCGGTGCGCCCGTGGGGATCCCCCGGACTTGCACCAAGAAATCGGCTGCGGGGCCAACTCCCGCGCGATGACCTACGGCGTTGGAGCCCCGTGCCAGCCCGATGGCGGGCGGCTCCTGACCCGCTGGATCAGTCTATCGGTCCCACGTATTTGCAGTTATATGACCATGGAAGCGGGTTATTTATATTGAAAGCGCCGATTATCTGGCGCCACGGATATTTAATCCAGATTCTGGCTAAGCATATGTTTGTTTTGTCAGCGCAATCCGGCAATGCTAGGAGCGTTCATGACTGCGCATCCGACACGTGAGCGCACGATGGGACGGCTCCGGCATGAAGAATCGCGGATCGACGATCTGTTTGTCCATGATCGTGAAGGATGAGGCCCAAGTTATCCGGCGTTGCCTCGATTCTGTTCGTCCGGTCATCGATCATTGGATCGTCGTCGATACCGGCTCGACGGACGGAACCCAGGATGTCGTCCGTGCCGCGCTCGCGGATATCCCGGGAGCCCTGGTCGAGCGCCCCTGGGTCGATTTCGCCTTCAATCGGAACGAGGCCCTGAAACTCGCGCGGCGTCACGCGCAGTACGCGTTGATCATCGACGCCGACGATGAGCTGATCATCCCGGCGGACTTCACGATGCCGAAGCTGCGTGCGCCCGGCTATCGGTTCGAGATCATCGACGCGCACACGCGGTACTGGCGCAACCAGCTGGTCAGCACCCGGGAGAACTGGCGCTACCGGGGTGTCCTGCACGAATTCCTCAGCTGCCCCGGCGTGACAGAGACACCGATCCTCCCCCTCGCGATGCGTCGGGGCGACGACGGTGCCCGCCACTGCGACGCGACGGCGGACGCGCGGGATATCGCCGTTCTCGAGAAGGCGCTGGCGGTCGAGACGGACCCCTTCATGATCGCCCGGTACACGATGTATCTCGGCACCACCTTCGACGCCGCCGGCGAGTACCGGAAAGCGCTCGCCTGCTTCCTGAAGCGGTCCGATCTCGGCGGGTGGGACGAGGAGATCTATTTCAACCTGCTGATGGCCGCGGTGAACGCGGAGCGCCTCGACGAGCCGGAGGACAGGGTGCTGCAGCTCTACGAGCGCGCCACCGCAATCCGCCCGGCGCGGGCGGAGGCCCGCCACGGGGCCAGTCGGTTCTGCAGGCTGAGGAAGCGGTTCGCGGAAGGGTATCGCTACGCCGAGGCGGGCTTGGCTCTCGAGCTTCCGAGCGAGGGCATCTCCCTGAACCCGTGGGTCTACGATTACGGTTTGCTCGACGAGTTCGCCCTCAACGCGTACCACAGCGGCCAGTTCAGCGCCTGCGGACATGCCTGCCTGAAGATCCTCGAGCGGCCGCATGTCCCGCGGGAGGTCGCCATACGCGCCGGCGCCCTGGCCCGAGACGTGATGGCGCAGATGATCGATCCGGTCTGGGGTTGCCGGCACACACCCTACGCTCTGCCGTTCGCGCCGACGTGGTGACGCGCAGCGCGCGGATCGGCTGCGGGCCTCAGGTCGCGGCTTATCTCCGCGAGCGCCGCGTGACGTCGGGACCGATCGGAGGGCCGCTCAGCTGGACTTGCGCGGACGCAGGAATTTCGGCCGGAACACCGCCATGGGCTCGTCGAAGCCGTTGAGCCGGTGCTCGCCCAGCGGGATCGGGTCGCCCCAGAGGAAGTCCACGAAGGGCTTCGACATCAGCAGCGGCTCGCCGAGGGCGCGGTTCAGCTGCGCGATGCGGCTCGCGAGGTTGACGTCGCGGCCGATCACCGTGAAGTCGAGGCGTGAGCCGGACCCGACATTGCCGTAGGCTGCCTCACCGTGGTGGAGCGCGATGCCGGCGGCCACCGGCACCGGGAACTGGTGCAGGGCGTTCGCCTCGTCGAGGGCCGCCAGGGCGTGCTGGGCCGCCGTGAGCGCGCCCTTGGCCGCGCCGCCCAGATCGTCGCCGGTTTCCCGGAAGATCGCCAGCAGGCCGTCGCCGAGATACTTCAGGACCTCGCCGCCCTCACGCTCGATCGGCGGCACGAGGCAGTCGAAGAACACGTTGAGCAGGCCCACCGCCTCCTCCGGCGTCATGTCGGCGGTGGTGCGGGTGTAGTCGCGCATGTCGGCGAACAGGATCGCCGAGCGGATCCGGGTCACCTGCCCGCGCCGGATGTCGCCGGCCAGGATCGCCCGGTGCGGCTCGTCGCCGACGTACAGCCGGAGCACGTGGTCGAGCTGCTTGTTGAGGACGCGCATCTCCATCACGGCCGCCAGCGCCGGCATGACGAAGCGGAGGATCGCGATGTCGTCGTCCCGGAACCCCTCGGGGGCCCGCGTGGCGAAGGTGATGCCGTTCTGCGTGCCGTTCGTGAAGAACAGGGGCGCGACGACGTAGTGGGTGTAGCCTCCGGCCTTCAGGTCGGGAACGATCGCGTAGGCGTCGTCCGGGGTCTTCGAGAGGTCGAGGATCAGCCACTCGCCGGTCTCGTGGACCGTGTGGAACGGGCTGTTGAGGTACGCGTCCGTCGAGCGGGCCCCGTGGGGGAACAGCCGCACGGTGGTGCCGCCGTCCCGCGTCCAGATTCGGCCGACGCCGGCATATTCCGAGTGCAGGGTGTCGATCGCCGTGGAGGCCCTGTCCACCGGCACGCCGATCGCGATCAGGCGCTCGGCGAGCCCGGCCAGCATCTCCTCGGCGTTGGGCATCCGCGCGCCCTCGCCGAGCAGCCAGTCGCGGATGCCCACGGAGGGCTGGAGCGCGCCGAAGGGCACGTCGTCGGCCTCCGAGCCGTCCGCGAAGGCCGTCGGGGATCCGGGCGTTGGCGGGCGGCGTTCGAGCATGGCGCCAGACTGGATGCCGCGCGGCGCCGAGGCAACGCGGGCGACGGGGAAGCGCCGCGCGGTCCGCGGCGCGGGCTCAGTTGTCCAAGAAGCTCCTGAGCTTCCGGCTGCGCGAGGGATGTTTCAGCTTCCGCAGCGCCTTCGCCTCGATCTGGCGGATGCGCTCGCGGGTCACCGAGAACTGCTGGCCGACTTCCTCCAGGGTGTGGTCGGTGTTCATGCCGATGCCGAAGCGCATGCGCAGCACGCGCTCCTCGCGGGGCGTGAGCGAGGCGAGCACCCGCGTCGTGGTCTCGCGCAGGTTCGACTGGATCGCCGCGTCGATCGGCAGGACGACGTTCTTGTCCTCGATGAAGTCGCCGAGGTGGCTGTCCTCCTCGTCGCCGATGGGCGTCTCGAGGGAGATCGGCTCCTTGGCGATCTTCAGGACCTTGCGGACCTTCTCCAGCGGCATGGCCAGCTTCTCGGCCAGCTCCTCCGGGGTCGGCTCGCGGCCGATCTCGTGCAACATCTGGCGCGACGTGCGGACGATCTTGTTGATCGTCTCGATCATGTGCACCGGGATGCGGATGGTCCGGGCCTGGTCGGCGATCGAGCGGGTGATCGCCTGCCGGATCCACCACGTGGCGTAGGTCGAGAACTTGTAGCCGCGGCGGTACTCGAACTTATCGACCGCCTTCATCAGGCCGATGTTGCCCTCCTGGATCAGGTCCAGGAACTGCAGGCCGCGGTTCGTGTACTTCTTGGCGATCGAGATCACGAGGCGCAGGTTCGCCTCGATCATCTCCTTCTTCGCCTGACGGGCCTCGCGCTCGCCCTTCTGGACCATGTTGACGATGCGGCGGTACTCGCCAATCTCCAGGCCCGTCTCCGAGGCGAGGTCGAGGATCTGCGCGCGCAGCTCCCCCACCTGCCTCGAGCCGCGCTCGACCAGGTTCTTCCAGCCCTTGCCGCCGAGCGTCCCGACGCGCTCCATCCAGTTCGGGTCGAGCTCGTAGCCCTGGTAGTGGCGCAGGAACTCGTCGCGGGCCACGCCGTGGCTCTCGGCGAAGCGCATCAGCCGGCCCTCGTGGCCGATCAGCTGCTTGTTGATCGAGTAGAGCTGGCCGACCAGCGCCTCGATGCGGTTGTTGTTCAGGGAGAGGGACTTCACGTCGGCGACGACGATGTCCTTCAGCTCGATCTGCTTCTGGTTCTGGGCCGGGGTGTTCTGCTCGCCGGCGGCCTTGCGCTCGGTGCCCTCGATCTGGAACTTGCGCAGCTTGCGGTAGTTCGCGGCGATTGCGTCGAAGGTCTCGAGGACCCGCGGCTTGATCTCCGCCTCCATGGCGGCGAGCGAGACGTTGTTCTCGAGGTCGTCCTCGTCGTCGCCGCCCTCCGGCGGGGCGGGCGGCTCCGCGTCGTCCCCGCCATCCTCGCCCTCGGCGATCTGCGGCGCGTTCTTGCCGTCCGGGCCCGCGTAGGTCGCCTCGAGGTCGATGATGTCGCGCAGGAGGACCTTGCCCTCCACGAGCTCGTCCCGCCAGATGATGATCGCCTGGAAGGTCAGCGGGCTCTCGCAGAGGCCCGCGATCATCGCCTCGCGGCCGGCCTCGATGCGCTTGGCGATGGCGATCTCGCCCTCGCGGGACAGGAGCTCCACCGAGCCCATCTCGCGCAGGTACATGCGCACCGGATCGTCGGTGCGGTCGGTCGGCTCCTTGGTGGTCGTGGCGACCGCGACGGCGCGCGTCGGCGCGACCTCGGCGACCTCGCCGCCCTCGGCCTCCTCCTCCTCGCCGTCCGCGGCCTTCTCGCCCGCGGCCTCGTCGGTCTCCTCGGCCTCGACGACGTTGATGCCCATCTCGGAGAGCTGCGAGAGCACGTCCTCGAGCTGGTCCGGATCGGACTGCCCCTCGGGCAGCACCTCGTTGACCTCCTCGTAGGTCACGTAGCCGCGCTTCTTGGCGAGCTTGACCATCCGCTTGACCGAAGCATCCGTCAGGTCGAGGAGCGGCCCGTCGGTCTGCTGCTCGGGGGCAGCGTCCGTCTCGTCCCGTTCCGTTGCCTTCGTCGCCATGATCAGCCTATTGTTTCGCACGCGGCGCGTAGCGGAGGCCCCGATGAGGCCGGTCCACGCCGTCGGCGCCGCTGTATGAGATCGGCGCCGGATCGCTCCGGTCGCCGTGAGTCGTCGGTTTCCGTATGCAAGCCCGAGGCTTGACCGATTGTTAACTATGGCGGGACACGTCACCCCGCCACCGCCATGACACAGGCATCACACGGCCGTCGAGTCGCTCGACACCGGTGCATCGGCCTCCGCCTCGGCGGCGATGACGGTTTCCAGCCTCGCCTTCACTTCGCAGAGCCATGCCCACCCGGCATCGGTCGGATCGTCCTCAAACGCCTGCCGTGCTTCGCGAAGTTCGCTATGTAGCGCTCCTGCCTGCCGGTGCAAGATCATCGCCTGTCGGAGCGCGTCTGCGCGGTGGGCAGGATCGGCGTGCGGGGCCAGGGTCGTGCGGTCCCGCGAGCGGGCCAGAGCGAGGATCCGGTCGGCCGCCCCTGTGAGTCCGGCGCGATTGGTGCGGTTCTGCAACACCTCGGGCGCCGTGTGCTCGTCCTCGGCCGCGCAGGCCAGCAGGACCGACAGCAGCGCCCGGGCGTCGGGATCGGCGAAGTCGAGCTCGGCCGCCTCCTCGCCGAACTCCGCCATCATCTCGGGATGGGCCAGCAGGGTGCCGACGATCACCGCCTCGCGCACTGGGGCGGCGCCCGTGAAGCCCGCCGAGGCCGTCACCGAGGGACTCGGGCTCCCGGTGATGCGCGGCGAGACCGGCTCGCCGGGCCGGGCGAAGCGCTGGCGCCCGCGCGGGGTCCCGCCGGCGGCGCGGTTGCCGCGGGGCGAGAGGCCGCGCAGGCGCTCCTCGATATCGTCGCGGTAGTAGCGCCGCACGGTCTCGTCGCGGATCGTCGCGACGGTGGTGCGCAGGGTCTGGGTCAGGCCGGCACGGCGCTCCGGCGTGTCGACCGGTCCCGCCTCGAGGGCGCGCCGCCACAGCAACTCCGACAGGGGAAGCGCGGCCGCGAGCACTTGGTCGATCGCCGTCGGGCCGCCGGAGCGCAGCAGGTCATCCGGGTCCTGGCCGCCCGGCAGCAGCGCGATCCGCAGAGAGCGGCCGGGCTCGAGGAGCGGCAGCGCGATGTCGAGGGCCCGGAAGGCCGCCCTCTGGCCGGCCTTGTCGCCGTCGAAGCACAGGATCGGCTCGTCGGCGTGGCGCCAGAGCAGCCCGAGCTGGTCCTCGGTGAGGGCTGTGCCCAGCGGCGCCACGGTCTCGGGATGGCCCGCGAGCGTCATGGCGATGACGTCGACGTAGCCCTCGACCGCGATGATCGAGCCGCGATCGTGGGCGGCCTTGCGGGCGCCGTGCAGGTTGTAGAGCGTCCGGCCCTTGTGGAAGAGCGGCGTCTCCGGCGAGTTGAGGTACTTGGCGCGCACCTCCTTGGCGAGCGCCCGGCCGCCGAAAGCCACGACCCGGCCGCGGGTGTCGGTGATCGGGAACATCACCCGGTCGCGGAAATAGTCGTAGGGGACGGAGACCCCCTCCCCCGCCGCGAGCAGGCCGAGTTCGACCATCAGCGCCTTCTCGACCCCCTGCCCGGCGAGGTGGTCGCGCAGGGCGTAGCGCTCGCCCGGCGCGTAGCCGAGGCGGAAGGCCCGCTGCGTCTCGTCCCGCAACCCGCGCCGCTCGAGATAGGCGCGGGCCTCGCTGCCCTGGCCCGACCGCAGGCGCTCCTCGAACCAGCGCGCGGCCATCTCCATGACCTCGATCGCCCCGGCCCGCTTCTGCTCGCTGGCGCGGTTGTCCTCGGTGGGCGCCGGCAGGCTGACGCCGGCCTCGCCCGCCAGCCGCTCGACCGCCTCGGGGAAGCTGAGGCCCTCCGTCTCCATCAGGAAGGTGAAGATGTCGCCGTGCTTGGAGGACGAGAAGCAGTGGTAGAACTGCTTCTGGTCGTTCACGTAGAAGGACGGCGTCTTCTCGGTGTTGAACGGCGACAGGCCGCGCCACTCGCGTCCGGCCTTCTTCAACTGCACGCGGCGGCCGACCACCGACGAGGCCGGCAGCCGGGAACGGATCTCTTCCAGGATGTGGGGCGGATAGCGCACGGGGCCTGGGACGGGTTGCGTGAACCCGCTCCTATAGCGCGAGAGGCGTGACCGAGTCCCTCACAGCCCCGGAATCCGGTGGAGGATTGCGGGGAGAGGTTCAGCCCTTCGCCGCCAGCGCCGCCTTCACCAGGCCGCTCGCCTTGCCGAAATCCATCCGGCCCGCGAAGGTGCCCTTCAGGGCAGCGATCACCTTGCCCATGTCCTTCGGGCCGGCCGCGCCGGTCTCGAGGATCGCCGCCTCGACCGCCGCCTTCATCTCGGTCTCGTCCATCTGCTTCGGCAGGAAGCTCTCGATGATGGCGATCTCGGCGCGCTCGTTGGCGGCGAGCTCCGGACGCCCGCCCTGCTCATAGACGGCAGCCGATTCGGTGCGCTGCTTGGTCATCTTCTGGAGGAGCGACAGGATCTCCTCGTCGGAGATCGGCTCCTTGCCGTTGCCGCGGGCCTCGATGTCCCGGTCCTTGAGGGCGGCCTGGATCATCCGGACGGTCGCCAGCCGCTCCTTGTCGCCGGCCTTCATGGCCTCCTTCATCTCGGTGGTGAAGCGCGCGCGCAGCATCTCGATGAACCTTCCAACGGTCGAAGCGGGGGGCTGGCCTGCGATTTGCGGGTGTTGAGCCCTGCCGGCAGCGGAGCCACATTGACCCCATCGCGGGCCGCTCGCTAAGAGCGCCGCACACGATCATGCCGCAAGCCGAGAGCGCCGCAACCCGGCGCCCGCCTTCGGCCGGACATAAGCGAGACTCAGCCCATGCTGCAAGACGCCGCCGCGCATGCCCCCGAGCCTCAGGCTCCCGAGCCCTGGGCCGAGCCCGTCGCGACGGCCCTGCTGGTGCTGGCCGATGGCACCATCCTCGAGGGATTCGGCATCGGCCAGACCGGCGTGGCCGACGGCGAGGTCTGCTTCAACACCGCGATGACCGGCTATCAGGAAATCCTGACGGACCCGTCCTATGCCGGCCAGATCGTCACCTTCACCTTCCCGCATATCGGCAACGTCGGCACCAACGACGAGGATCTGGAGAGCCTGGAGGCGGCACCGGCCTCGGGTGTCCGCGGCACCGTCATCGCCTCGGCGGTGACGAACCCGTCGAACTGGCGGTCCTCGTCGCACCTCGACGGGTGGCTCAGGGCGCGCGGCATCGTCGGCATCACGGGGGTCGACACCCGGGCGCTCACGGCCCGCATCCGCGACCAGGGCATGCCCAACGCCGTGATCGCCAACGATCCCCAGGGCAATTTCGACCGCGAGGCCCTCAAGGCCCGCGCGGCGGCCCTGGCTCCGATGGAAGGGCTGGACCTCGTTCCGCCGGTGACGAGCCGCGCGCCGTCGGAATGGTCCGAGACCATCTGGGCGCTCGGCAACGGCTACGGCACGCGCGCACTCGGCGAGGGTCTCAGGGTCGTGGCCATCGATTACGGCGTGAAGCGCAACATCCTGCGCCTCCTCGCCCAGGCCGGCTGCGACGTCACCGTCGTGCCGGCCACCACGACGGCCGAGGAGATCCTGGCGCTGAAGCCGGACGGCGTGTTCCTGTCGAACGGCCCCGGCGACCCGGCCGCCACCGGCGCCTACGCGGTCCCGGTGATTCGCAAGCTCCTGGACGAGAAGGTGCCGACCTTCGGCATCTGTCTCGGCCACCAGCTGATGGGTCTCGCCCTCGGCGGCCGGACCGTGAAGATGGGCCAGGGCCACCACGGTGCGAACCACCCGGTGAAGGACAAGACCACCGGCAAGGTCGAGATCGTGTCGATGAACCACGGCTTCGCGGTGGACCCGGACAGCCTGCCGGAGACGGCCGTGGAGACCCACGTGTCGCTGTTCGACGGCTCGAATTGCGGCCTGACCCTCACCGACCGCCCGGCCTTCTCGGTGCAGCACCACCCGGAGGCCTCTCCCGGCCCGCGCGACAGCCACTACCTCTTCGAGCGCTTCGTGACGCTGATGCGCTCGGGTGAACCCGAGCGCGCCTGACGTATCGTCCTCGCGAGCGCGGCGGAGCCGCGACGCGGCCTTTCAGTCCTGCGTCCCGACCCCAATCGGGCCGCGGCGGGGCCATAAAATCCGCCAGATCGGACGGCTTAAGGGAGCCCACGACGGCCCCTGAACGGCGGCGCATCCGCGCCCGGCGACGGCGGCCCGTCGCAGGGGATTGCCGGATGACCATCGACGAGGCGCGCGACGATTTCTCCCGCCTGCACCGCAGCTTCACCTTCCATCTCGGCGTCGCCGCGGGCCTGTCCTGGCTGACCGCCCTCTACGCCGCCGTCTACGCCCCCTGGGTGCGCAACATCCGGGCGCTGATCGATCCGACCGGCGGCTTCGACCGCGTCGAGAGCACGGTGTCCTACCTCTTCGCCATGCCGGCGGTCCTCGCCCTCGCCTGGGTCTCGGTCTATTTCGGCCGCGAGGCCCTGCGCCGCGCGCAGACGCTCTCGAACGTCGCCGTGGAGTTCGCGGCCGCCGCGTTGGTGGCCTTCGGGGTGTTCTACCTCTCGATCGACCGGGCGGTCGCCGCGCTCCACGCCGGCTTCTGACACGGGTCGGGGCGGCCGGCGCCGCCCCGGCGCGCCTACTGGACCTTCTCGAACAGCGGCTCGAACCGCTTGGCGGCCAGCTTGTTCTGCGGCACCGCCCGGGCCGCCTCCAGATTGTCGGGCTTGTCACCGACCTGGACGAGGCCGACCATCCCCATGATGTAGTGCGGCGAGCACTTGATGCCGTAGAGGCCGGGCTTGTCGAAGGTCACGGCCTCCTCCTTGCCGACCACCGTCTTGAACGGTGCCGCGCCCTCGGGCGCCATCCCCTTGATCAACTCGGCATTGTGACCCTTGTCGGCCGGCACGAACCGGACCGTGTCGCCGGGCTGGATTTTCACGAAGGCCGGGTCGAAGACCATCATCCCGCCCGAACCGCTGTTCAAGGTCTTGATGGCGACCTCCGAAGCGTTTGCGCCCGTCATCGAGCCGATCAGAAAAATCGCGAAGAGTGTCGCTGGCCTGGGCATGTTCAGTCTCGAACGATGATGATGTCGATCGGCGCGCTGGCCGATCCATCGGAGCTTAAGGTCCGGCGCCGATATCCTGCAAGAAATCGATGAATTCTTGTGGGAATTTATAAATCCTCCAAATCGAAGGATCGGTGCCGCATCCATGCGCCGGGCGCGCGGCCAGACTGCGCGCAGACTGCGCGGTTGTCCCGGCCTTCCAATGCGCCCGTCGCCCGTGTAAACGCGGGGCTCAACGACATTCCCGCCACGCGCGTCCGGGAGCAGGGCTCAGTCGAGCCGTGCCCGATCGGGCGCGCTTGGCCTGAGAAGGCCCACGATGCCCAAACGCACCGACATCTCCTCGATCCTGATCATCGGTGCGGGTCCGATCATCATCGGACAGGCCTGCGAGTTCGATTATTCCGGCACCCAGGCCTGCAAGGCGCTCCGCGAGGAGGGCTACCGCATCGTCCTGGTGAACTCGAACCCCGCGACCATCATGACCGACCCGGACATGGCGGACGCGACCTACGTAGAGCCGATCACCCCGGAGATCGTCGCCAAGATCATCGAGAAGGAGCGCCCCGACGCGATCCTGCCCACGATGGGGGGCCAGACGGCGCTCAACTGCGCCCTGTCGCTGCAGAAGATGGGCGTTCTCGCGAAGTACGGCGTGCAGATGATCGGCGCCACCGCCGAGGCCATCGACAAGGCCGAGGACCGGAGCCTGTTCCGCGACGCCATGACCAAGATCGGGCTCGACACCCCGAAATCGGCGCTCGCCAACGCGTCCGCCGCCAAGAAGGCGGACCGTCAGGCCTACCTGGCCGAGATCGCCAGGATCGAGGCGGCGAACAGCGATCCGGCGGCGCGCCAGGCCGCGCTGACAGCCTACGAGAAGAGCTGGGCCGCGGGCGAGACCGAGCGGCGCAAGCGCTACGGTGAGCACGCGATCGGGCAGGCGCTGATCGCGCTGGCCGAGGTCGGCCTGCCGGCGATCATCCGGCCGTCCTTCACCATGGGCGGCACCGGCGGCGGCATCGCCTACAACCGCGAGGAGTTCCTCGACATCGTCGAGCGCGGCATCGACGCGTCGCCGACCAACGAGGTGCTCATCGAGGAGAGCGTGCTCGGCTGGAAGGAGTACGAGATGGAGGTCGTCCGGGACCGGAACGACAACTGCATCATCGTCTGCTCCATCGAGAACATCGATCCGATGGGCGTCCACACGGGCGATTCGATCACCGTCGCGCCGGCGCTGACGCTCACCGACAAGGAATACCAAGTGATGCGCGACGCATCGCTGGCGGTGCTCCGCGAGATCGGCGTCGAGACCGGCGGCTCGAACGTGCAGTTCGCGATCAACCCCGAGAACGGGCGCATGATCGTGATCGAGATGAACCCGCGCGTCTCGCGCTCGTCGGCGCTCGCCTCGAAGGCGACCGGCTTCCCGATCGCCAAGGTCGCCGCCAAGCTCGCCGTCGGCTACACGCTGGACGAGATCGCCAACGACATCACCGGCGGCGCGACCCCGGCCTCGTTCGAGCCGACGATCGACTACGTCGTCACCAAGATCCCGCGCTTCGCCTTCGAGAAGTTCCCGGGCGCCGAGCCGACGCTGACCACCGCCATGAAGTCGGTGGGCGAGGCCATGGCGATCGGCCGCTGCTTCGCCGAATCGCTGCAGAAGGCCCTCCGCTCGCTGGAGACCGGCCTGACCGGCCTCGACGACATCGAGATCGAGGGGCTGGGCAAGGGCGACGACCACAACGCCATCAAGGCGGCCATTGGCACCCCGACCCCGGACCGGCTGCTCAAGGTTGCGCAGGCCCTGCGCCTCGGCGTGAGCCACGAGCAGGTCTACGCCTCTTGCAAGATCGATCCGTGGTTCCTGGAGCAGCTCCAGGCAATCATCGACCTGGAGAACCGCGTGAAGGCCCACGGCCTGCCGAAGACGGCCGGCGCCTTCCGCCAGCTCAAGGCCGCCGGCTTCTCGGATGCCCGCCTCGCGGTGCTGGCCAAAACCGACGAGGCCGCCGTCAGCGCGGCCCGGCGCGCCCTGGCGGTGCGGCCGGTCTACAAGCGGATCGACACCTGCGCGGCCGAGTTCAAGTCGCCCACTGCCTACATGTACTCGACCTACGTGGCGCCGTTCGCGGGCGCGGTCGTGGACGAGGCGGAGCCCTCGGATCGCAAGAAGGTCGTGATCCTCGGCGGCGGCCCGAACCGGATCGGCCAGGGCATCGAGTTCGACTATTGCTGCTGCCACGCCTGCTTCGCGCTGTCGGACGCCGGTTACGAGACCATCATGGTCAACTGCAACCCGGAGACGGTCTCGACCGACTACGACACCTCGGACCGGCTCTACTTCGAGCCGCTGACCGCCGAGGACGTGCTGGAGATCATCGAGACCGAGCGGCAGGCCGGCACCCTGCACGGCGTAATCGTGCAGTTCGGCGGCCAGACCCCGTTGAAGCTCGCCCGCGCCCTCGAGGCCGCCGGCGTGCCGATCCTCGGCACCTCGCCCGACGCGATCGACCTCGCCGAGGACCGGGACCAGTTCAAGCGGCTCCTCGACAAGCTCACGATGAAGCAGCCGAAGAACGGCATCGCCTACTCGGTCGAGCAGAGCCGGCTGGTGGCCGAGACGCTCGGCCTGCCCTTCGTGGTCCGCCCGAGCTACGTGCTCGGCGGCCGCGCCATGGCGATCATCCGCGACGAGACGCAGTTCGCCGATTACCTGCTCGACACGCTGCCGAGCCTGATCCCCTCCGAGGTGAAGGCCCGCTACCCGAACGACAAGACCGGCCAGATCAACACGGTGCTGGGCAAGAACCCGCTCCTGTTCGATCGCTACCTCTCGGACGCGGTCGAGGTCGACGTCGACGCGGTCTGCGACGGCAAGGACGTATTCATCGCCGGCATCATGGAGCACATCGAGGAGGCCGGCATCCATTCCGGCGATTCGGCCTGCTCCCTGCCGCCGCGCTCGCTCTCGGCCGAGATCGTGGACGAGCTGGAGCGGCAGACCAAGTCCATGGCGCTGGCGCTCAACGTCGTCGGTCTGATGAACGTGCAGTACGCCATCAAGGACGGCACGATCTACGTGCTGGAGGTGAACCCCCGCGCCTCGCGCACGGTGCCGTTCGTCGCCAAGGTCATCGGCGAGCCGATCGCCAAGATCGCGGCCCGGATCATGGCGGGCGAGCCGCTCGCGACCTTCGGCCTGAAGCCCAAGACTCTGCCGCACATCGCCGTCAAGGAAGCGGTCTTCCCCTTCGCCCGCTTCCCCGGCGTCGACGTGCTGCTCGGGCCGGAGATGCGCTCCACCGGCGAGGTGATCGGGCTCGACGCCAGCTTCGGCGTGGCCTTCGCCAAGAGCCAGCTCGGCTCGGGCACTCAGGTGCCGAAGGCGGGCGCCGTGTTCGTCTCGGTGCGGGACGCCGACAAGGCCCGCATTTTGCCGACCATGAAGCTCCTGTCCGATCTCGGCTTCACCATCCTGGCGACCGGCGGCACGCAGCGCTACCTCGCGGAGAACGGCGTCCCGGCCGAGCGGATCAACAAGGTTCTGGAGGGCCGACCGCACGTGGTCGACGCGATCAAGAACGGTGGGATCCACCTCGTCCTGAACACCACCGAGGGGGCCGGCGCCCTGTCGGACTCGCGCTCGCTCCGGCGCGCGGCCCTCTTGCATAAGGTGCCGTATTACACCACTCTAGCCGGCGCGATGGCCGCGGCCGAGGGGATCAAGGCCTATCTAGAAGGCGATCTCAAGGTCCGCGCGTTGCAGGAATACTTCGCGGCCTGAACCTCAGGGTTCCGCTGACTTCATTTCATGGCCCGGGGAGAGTGCTGCACTCTCGGCCGGGCCTCTTCATTGTGGCGCGAGACGATGGCGATAGACAAGGTTCCGATCACGGTGCGCGGGCTGGCAGCCCTCGAAGAGGAGCTGAAGCACCGCCAGCAGGTGGAGCGCCAGCGCATCATCCAGGCGATCGCGGAGGCCCGCGCGCTCGGCGACCTGTCGGAGAACGCCGAGTACCACGCCGCCAAGGAGGCGCAGTCCCACAACGAGGGCCGCGTCCTCGAACTGGAGAGCATGATCGCGCGGGCCGAAGTGATCGACGTCACGAAGCTCTCGGGTGACAGGATCAAGTTCGGCGCCACCGTGAAGCTCGTCGACGAGGACACGGAGGAGGAGAAGACCTACCAGATCGTGGGAGAGCCGGAGGCCGACGTGCGCTCGGGCCGCGTCTCGATCACCTCGCCGATCGCCCGCGCGCTGATCGGCAAGGGCGTCGGCGACACGGTCGAGGTCACCACGCCCGGGGGCGGCAAGTCCTACGAGGTCGTCGCCGTCCAGTACGGCGGCTGAGCCGATGCGCCCGCGTTCGTGGGGCCGGCTCGCCGGCCTGCTCCTCGGTGTCGTCGCGGGATCCGCGGCGGCGAGCGATTTCCCGCCGACCCCGGTCTTCTCCGACGTCCGGGTCGACGTGCGGCCGCTCCTGAACAAGGGCGTGGGGCTGCAGGCCGAGGCGCTGGCCGGCGACCTGACCGACGCCCTGCGGAAGAACTTCGCCGGTCGGATCGGGGGCCGCGGGCCGCGTCTCGTGGTGGTCGTGACGAGCCTGTCGCTGCGGCCCTATGTCGGCAGCGGTTCCCTGCGCGGCCTGGGCGGCAACTTCGAGACCGACTACATGGAGGGCGAGGCGCTGCTCGTCGGGCCCAAGGGGCAGGTGCTCGGGCGCTACCCGCAGATGACCGCGACGCCGTCGAGCTACGGCGGCGCGTGGTACGATCCGCAATTCGAGCAGCGCCGGCTCGCCGCCATCGCCGACATCTACGCCCAGTGGCTCGCCCGCGACCTGCCGCGGGACTAGAAGACGGCCGCCGGCCCCGGTCGGCGGCGTGGGGCGTATCCGGTGAGGAGCATGGCAAGCATCGACGTGTCGGAGGCGCAGAGCGCGCCGGTCAGCAATCCGGACCCGCGGCGCGAGCGCCTGCCCGAGCTCGCCCGCGCCCGCGCCTGGATCGTTACGGACGGCAAGGCCGGCGACGAGAACCAGTGCGTCGGCATCGCCGAGACCCTGGGTCTCGACTTCGAGATCCGGAAGGTGCCGGCCTCAGGGCCGTTCGGCTGGATGGCGCCCTGGGGGCCGATCGACCCGCGCGAGGGTCCGCGCCGCCGCGCCGGAGCCCTGTCGGGCCCCTACCCCGACATCCTGATCGCCTCCGGCCGCCGGTCGGTCCCGTACCTGCGGACCGTGCGGCGCGCGACCGGCGGCCGGACGTTCACGGCCTTCCTGAAGGATCCGCGGACCGGCGCCGACAGCGCCGACTTCATCTGGGTGCCGGATTACGACGATCTGCGCGGTCCCAACGTCTTCACCACGCTCACGGCGCCGCACCTCGTAACCGCGGCGCGCCTGGCCGCGGCCCGGGCCCGGCCGGACCCGCGGCTCGCGCGCCTCGACGGCCCGCGGGTGGCGGTGCTGGTCGGCGGCGACAGCCGTCACCTGAGCTACCGCAAGACCGACATGAACCGCCTCGTGGAGGATCTGCGCGGACTGGCCGCGCAGGGCTGCCGGCTGATGGTGACGATCTCCCGCCGGACGCCGAACCCGCTCCGCGACGCCGTGAAGGTGCTCGCCGCCGAGACCGGCGGGTTCCTCTGGGACGGGAGCGGCGACAACCCCTACGTGGCCATGCTGGCGCTCGCCGAGGCGATCGTCGTGACCTCCGACTCGGCCAACATGGTGAGCGAGGCGGTGTCCACCGGCGCGCCGGTCCTGCTGTTCGACCTGCCGCGTACCTATATCCGGCATCGGCGCATGTTCGCCGGGCTGGCGATCGCCGGGGCGCTGCGACCGTTCACCGGTCAGTTGGCGGATCTGACGTACAAGCCGATCGACGCGACTCCGGTGATCGCCCGGGCGCTCGCCGACGCCTATGCCGCGCGCCGCGCGGCCGGACCGGCCTGAGGAGACCGAGACAGATGGCCCACACCCACGCCAAGCTCGTCATCATCGGCTCGGGACCCGCCGGCTACACGGCGGCGATCTACGCCGCCCGCGCCATGGTCGAGCCGCTGCTGATCTCCGGCTTCCAGCCGGGCGGCCAGCTCATGATCACCACGGATGTCGAGAACTACCCGGGCTTCGCCGAGGCCATCCAGGGCCCGTGGCTGATGGAGCAGATGCGCCTCCAGGCCGAGCACGTCGGCACCCGGATCGTCTCGGAATACATCACGACGGTCGATCTCAAGCAGCGGCCGTTCCGCCTCGAGGCCGATTCCGGCGAGACCTACTCGTGCGACGCCCTGGTCATCGCCACCGGGGCGCAGGCCAAGTGGCTCGGCATCCCGTCCGAGGCGGCGTTCCAGGGCGGCGGCGTCTCGGCCTGCGCGACCTGCGACGGGTTCTTCTTCCGCGGCAAGGAGGTCGTGGTGGTCGGCGGCGGCAACACCGCGGTCGAGGAGGCCCTGTACCTCGCCAACATCGCCAGCAAGGTGACGGTGGTCCACCGCCGCGACAGCTTCCGCGCCGAGCGGATCCTTCAGGAGCGCCTGTTCAAGCACCCGAACGTCGAGGTGCTGTGGCACCGCGAGATCGCCGAGATCTGCGGCGTGCAGAAGCCGGCACCGAACGTGACGCACGTCCGTCTCAAGGATCCGCGCTCGGGCGAGATCAGCGAGGTGAAGGCCGACGGCGTGTTCGTGGCGATCGGCCATCAGCCGGCGACCGCCATCTTCGAGGGGCAGCTGCCGTTGCGCCACGGTGGCTATCTCACCGTGAAGCCCGGCACGACCGAGACCGAGATCCCGGGCGTGTTCGCCGCCGGCGACGTCACGGACGACGTCTACCGCCAGGCGATCACCGCCGCCGGCATGGGCTGCATGGCGGCGCTGGAGGCCGAGAAATTCCTGGCCAATCTCGAGATCGGCGAGAGCCCGGTCCAGGCCGCCGCGGCGGAATGACGGCCGGACGGGCTTCCGCACCACTCACGCAAAGCCGTCGGGCCCGGCATTTCAACAAGTTCACGCTGCTTGTGCTTGCGCAGGACCATGCACCGTGTGCATAGGAGTGCTGACTGCGCCGGGATGCACCGATTGCATGCCCGCGCGGTGTCGGGAGAGGCCAGCCGCGCGCGGCACCGCGCAGTTCGCCCGGTGATCTGCCCGCCGCTTCGCGCCCCTTCTCCACCCCGGGCGCGACCCGCGGGCGCGTGCTGGTAGGGGTTCTCGCCTTGGACTGGGACAAGATCCGGATCTTCCTCAACGTCGCGGAGGCGGGGAGCTTCACCAAGGCGGGTGACGATATCGGGCTCAGCCAGTCGGCGGTGAGCCGCCAGATCAGCGCCCTGGAGCGCGAGCTCAAGGCGCCGCTCTTCCACCGTCACGCCCGCGGGCTGCTGCTCACCGAGCAGGGCGACCTGCTGTTCCGCGCCGCACGTGACATGAAGCTGCGCCTCGAGAATACCCGGGCGCGCCTCGTCGAGACCTCCGAGCGGCCGACCGGCGACCTCAAGGTCACCACCACCGTGGGCCTCGGCACGTCCTGGCTGTCGCAGCGGGTGGGCGAATTCCTCGACCTCTACCCGGACGTGCGCATCGAGCTGATCCTCACCAACGAGGAGCTCGATCTCGCCATGCGGGAGGCCGATGTGGCGATCCGCATGCGGCGCCCCGCGCAGCCGGACCTGATCCAGCGGCGGCTGTTCACCGTGCACTACCACGCCTTCGCGAGCCCGGATTACGTCAAGCGCTTCGGCGAGCCTAAGACCATCGAGGAGCTCGACGATCACCGCCTCGTCTCCTTCGGCGGCAACGAGCCCTCGTACCTGCTTGCCGCTCACTGGCTCGCCGACGCGGGCCGCGAGGGCCGCGAGCGGCGCCAGGTCCACCTGACGGTGAACAATATCGGCGCCCTGCAGCGCGCGATGGAGGCCGGAGCGGGCATCGGCATCCTGCCCGACTACGCGGTGGATGGCGGCCAGCAACTCGTGCAGGTGCTGCGCGAGACCGAGATGCCGAGCCTGGAGAGCTACCTCGTCTACGCCGAGGAGATGCGCTCGGTCGCCCGCGTGCAGGCGTTCCGCGACTTCCTTGTCTCGAAGGCGCAGCGCTGGACCTACTGAGCATCCGATGGTTGGATCCGGACTCTCACGGAGACGATTCGATGCGCGCTGCTCTCTACGCTCTGATCCTCGTCGCTGGATCCACCGGCGCGATGGCGGATGACTGCGCGGAAGCTTGGTACCAGCGCAACCTGATCTACAAGCAGGCCGGCTACTGCTTCACCACGCCACGCGCGATCCGAACCTTCGGCAACGCCGATTGCCGGTACGACGCCATGGATCGCGTGCCGCTCTCGCGCCAGGAGCAGGCGACGGTGGCGGATCTGCAGGCCTTCGAGCGTGCACATGCCTGTCCGCGCTAGGCCGCGGACCGTCGACCGCGTCGGCCGGGCAGCGTAGGGGCCGCGTCGTCCGGGCGGGAGCCGCGCCAGCGTGAGCGCGGCTCCGGCGGCCCGCCCTCACACGAACAGGCGCTCGCCCTCGAGGCCCTTGTAGAGGCCGGCGACCTGCTCGCCGTAGCCGTTGTAGATCAGCGTCGGCACGCGCTGGTCGGTGCCGAGGACGCGCTCGGTCGCCTGGCTCCAGCGCGGGTGCGGCACGGCCGGGTTCACGTTGGCCCAGAACCCGTACTCCGAGGCCTGCAGACCCTCCCAGAAGGTCTTCGGCCGGTCGGCGGTGAACGAGATCTTCACCAAAGACTTGGCCGACTTGAACCCGTACTTCCACGGCACCGCGACGCGGATCGGCGCCCCGAACTGGTTGGGCAGCGGCTTGCCGTAGATCCCCGTGACCATGAAGGCGAGGTCGTTGCCGGCCTCCGCCAGGGTCAGGCCCTCCGTGTAGGGCCAGGGATAGAAGAACGCCCGCTGGCCGGGCGCCATCGCCTTGTCCATGAAGGTCTCGAAGCGGATGTACTTCGCGCCCGAGGTGGGCTTGGCCAGCGCCACGAGCTTCGCCAGCGGGAAGCCGGTCCAGGGCACCGCCATCGACCACGCCTCGACGCAGCGGTGACGGTAGAGCCGCTCCTCCAGGCCGACCTTCCGGATCAGGTCATCGACGCCGATCTCGAACGGTTTCTCCACGAGCCCGTCGATCTTCAGGGTCCAGGGCTGCGTCTTGAGGGCGTTGGCCGCCGGCAGCACCGTCTTCGACGTGCCGAACTCGTAGAAGTTGTTGTAGTCGGCGCTGAAGCGCTCCGGGGTCAGCGGGCGGTCGAGCGTGTAGGCGGGGTTCTGCGGCGCCGGGTAGAGCGGCTGGTCGCCCGCCGCCGCGAGGGCCGCGCGTCCGCCCAGGAGCGAGCCGGCCGCGAGCCCGGCCGCGCCGCCGATCAGGGCCCGTCGATTGAGGAACACGGCTTCCGGCGTCGCCAGATGCTCCGGCATCTCCCAACCGCGCCTGCGCTTGATCAACATGGCCGTCTCCTCGGATCTCCTGCCTGCACAACCCACAGATCGGCCGCGGCCGACAGGGGCGCAAGCGCCGCAGCCTCACCTTTCGGCGAACGGCGCGCAGGGGTTACGCCGCCCGTGAGCGGCACCGGGACGCAGGCCATCTTCCGCCGCGCGGACGACGCTCAGACCGGCGGCGTCTCGTCGCGCAGCATTCGCCGCAGCACCTTGCCGACATTGGTCTTCGGCAGGGTCTCGTGGAGCACCACGCGGCGGGGCACCTTGTAGCCGGTGAGCTGGGTGCGGGCATGGGCCCGCAGGATATCGGTGGAGACCGACGGGTCCTTCAGGACCACGTGGGCCACCACCATCTCGCCCGTCTCCTCGCTCGGCGCGCCGACCACCGCGCATTCGAGCACGGCCGGGTGGGCCGCCAGCACGTCCTCGACCTCGTTCGGATAGACGTTGAAGCCGGAGACGAGGATCATGTCCTTCATCCGGTCGACGATCCGGACCTGACCGTCCTCCTGCAGGATCGCGACGTCGCCCGTCCGGAAGAACCCGTCCGCGGTCATCGCCCGCGCGGTCTCCTCCGGCCGGTTCCAGTAGCCGCGCATCACCTGCGGGCCGCGCACGCAGATCTCGCCCGGCTGCCCGGCCGGGAGGGGCTCGCCGGAGACGGCGCGGATCGAGACCTCCGTGGAGGGCAGCGGGTAGCCGATCGTGCCGGAGAAGTCGCGCATGCCCCGCGGGTTGACGCACACGACCGGCGAGGTCTCCGACAGGCCGTAGCCCTCGATGATCGTGTTGCCGGTCAGGGCCTTCCAGCGCTCGGCCACCGCCCGCTGGACGGCCGTGCCACCGCCGACCACGAAATCGAGGTGGGCGAAATCCACCGTGCCGATCTTCGGATGGTTGATCAGGACGTTGAACAGCGTGTTCACGCCCATCAGGTGGGTGAAGCGCGTGCGGCTCAGGGTCTTGACCATGCCGTCGCAGTCGCGCGGATTGGGGATCAGCAGGCAGGAGCCGCCGCTGCGCATGAACTGGAAGAAGCACGCGGTGAGCGCGAAGATGTGGTAGAGCGGCAGCGCCGTGACCACGCAGCGCGCGACGCTCGGATCCTTCGAGTTGAACCAGAGCTGCGACTGCTCGACGTTCGCCATGATGTTGCGGTGGCTCAGCATCGCCGCCTTGGCGATGCCGGTGGTGCCGCCAGTATATTGCAGGAAGGCGAGATCCTCGGGGTCGACCGCCGCGGACGCGCGCGGCATCGTCCGGCCCTGGCGGAGCACGGTGGCGAACGGGATCGCCAGCCTCTCCGGCAGGCGGAACGGCGGCACCGCCTTGCGGACGTGCCGGCTCGCGAGGTTGATCACCCGCCCCTTCAGCCCCAGCCCGTCGCCCGGCCCCACGAGGACGACCCGCTCCAGGGCCACGTCCGGCAGCGCCGCCGCGATGGTGGCGCCGAAATTCTCCAGGACGATCAGGATCCGCGCGCCGGAATCGTTGATCTGCTGCACGCATTCCCGGGGCGTGTAGAGCGGGTTGGTGTTGACCACCGTTCCCCCCGCCAGGAGGACGCCGAAGATCGCCACGGCGTAGGCGGGGACGTTCGGCAGCATGATCGCCACGCGGTCGCCCTTCGCCAGACCCTGTCCGCGCAGCCAGGCCGCGAGGTCGCGCGCCTGCTGGCCGAGGGTCGCGTAGGTCATGGTCGAGCCGAAGCACAGCATCGCCGGCCGGCTTGCGAAGGCGGTCACGCTGGTTTCGAACAGGTCGACCAAGGTCCCGAGGCCCGCGACGTCGATCTCCGCCGGGACGCCGGGCGGATAGAAGGGCAGCCAGGGCCGGTCGGAGGCCCCGTGGCCCGGCATCGCTCCGGCCGTGGCGGCTCGAGCGCCGTGCTCCATCACGTTCGCCTCATGCATCGCGATGCCTCCCGCGGGCCCGACTCTCGGGGGCCGAGTCCCGCAACGCCTGTCGCGCGGACTCTGCGGGAACGGAGGCCGGCCCGCAAGGCAGGGGGGTCAGAGGGCTGGACGATGCCGGCGCAATGTCGCCAGCACGGTGTGGGGCAGGGCCGCCGCGATCAGCAGGCCGGCGGCGAGCGCGGCCTCCTCCGGCCGCATGGCCCGCCGGGGCCAGGGGCCGACGCCCAGGCCGCCGGCGAGGCCGATCAGGATCGCGCCGAGCCACAGGGTCAGGAAGGCGAGCGCGCCGTAGCCGACCCGGCGCAGCCGCGGCCGCAGGGGCCGGTTGGCCGCGATCGCGAACAGGCCGAGGACGCCGCCGAACGTCAGCGCGCCCACGGCGGCGCCGAGCCCGTAGGCCAGCCACAGGGGCTGGTGGGTGAGGAAGGCCATGCCCCCGGTGGCGAAGGCGCCGCGCAGGACGAGCCCGCCGAAGGTCGGGTAGAGCCCGGCGGCGAGGAGCGCGGCCGCGCCCGCCAGTCCGAACACAATCCGGCGCGGCGCGGAGCCCGGGCCCGGGCCCGTCACCACCCGCGCGAGGTGGCCGAGCCCGTAGACCAGCGCGAAGGCGAAGAGCGGGTAGCGGGCGATGAAGTAGCCGAAGATCCAGGGCTCGAGGGCCTCCGGCACGGCGTCGCGCTGGCTCAGGCCGGTCGCCGCGACGAGAGCCAGGGCGGCCAGCATGCCGAGGATCGGCCCCGCCGCTGCCAGAAGGCCGCCGGCGCGGCCTCCGGACGTCCCGGCGCCCGGGGGGCCGACCCGGTCGAGCGCGGCGTTGGCGTGTGCGGCCATGTTGGGATCACCCGGAGAGGCGCGCGGGGTCGGGACCGCCGCGGCAGCCTCAGCGGGCCTCGTAATGGTCGCGGATCAGCCGGTCGAGGAGGCGCACGCCCCAGCCCGCGCCCCAGCTGCGGTTGATCTCGCTGGCATTCGACGACATCGCGACGCCGGCGATGTCGAGATGCGCCCACGGCACGTCCTCGACGTAGCGCTTGATGAACGAGGCCGCGGTGGCGGCGCCGCCGTGCCGGCCGCCGGTGTTCTTCATGTCGGCGAACTTGGAGTCGATCGCCTTGTCGTAGGCGGGGATCAGCGGCATCCGCCACACCTTCTCGCCGGTCGCCTCGCCGGCGGCGTGGATGTTGCCCGCCAGCGTGTCGTCGTTCGAGAACATGCCGGCGATGTCCTGGCCCAGCGCCACGATGATGGCGCCGGTCAGCGTCGCGAGGTCGACGATCGCCTTGGGCTTGGTGCTGCGGATGACGTGGGTGATCACGTCGGCCAGCACCAGCCGGCCCTCGGCGTCGGTGTTGATCACCTCGATGGTCTGGCCCGACATGGAGGTCAGGATGTCGGACGGGCGGTACGAGCCGCCGTCCGGCATGTTCTCCACGATGCCGATGGCGCCGACCACGTTGCAGCGGGCCTTGCGGGCGGCGAGCGCGTGGAGCGCCCCGACCACGGCGGCGGCGCCGCCCATGTCGCCCTTCATGTCCTCCATGCCGCCGCCCGGCTTGATCGAGACGCCGCCGGAATCGAACACGACGCCCTTGCCGATGAGCGCCACGGGCGCGTCGGCCGCGGGGCCGCCGTTCCAGCGCATGATCACGATCCGCGGCTCGCGGGCCGAGCCCTGCGCCACCGCGAGCAGCGCGCCCATGCCGAGTTCCCGCATCCGGGCCGGCTCCAGCACCTCGATCTCGACGCCGAGCTTGGCGAGCTCCGAGGCGCGGCGGGCGAACTCAGCCGGGAAAAGCACGTTCGGCGGCTCGTTCACGAGGTCGCGGGCCAGGACCACGCTGTCGGACAGGCTCTTGGCGCCCTCGCCCTCGCGGGCGGCCGCGCCGTGATCGGCGAGCAGCAGGGTCAGCGCGGTGACGGTCTTGTCGTCGGCGTCGGGCTTCTTCTTGGTCTTGTAGCGGTCGAACGCGTAGGTCCGCAGGCGCGCGCCGAGAGCGAACTCGCCGGCCTGCGCCGCCGTGACCGTCGCGCCCGGCCAGTCGAGCACCACGCGGGCGGTCCGTCCCGCCACCTTGCCGGCGGTGAAGCCGCCGAGCGCCGGCCAGTCGGTCTTGGCCCGGTCCTTCTCCGAGCCCAGGCCCACGACCACGAGGCGGTCGGCACCGACGCCCGCCGGGGCCGGCAGGGACAGGGCGCTGAGCGAGCGGCCCTTGAACTTCTCGGAGGCCGCGGCGCGGGCCACGAGATCCGCCCCGGAGGCGCCGAGCGCCTCGCGGGCGGCCGACCCGAGCGACAGGTCGTCGCCGACGAAGACCACGAGATCGCCGGATCCGCCGGGGCCCTGGCCGCTCTGCTCCAGGGGACCGAAACCGACCTCGATACCGTCCGCCATACCCGTCGCCCTGCCCGTTATTCCGGAGCCGTACTACGCACCCGCGCGCCGAGGCGCGGGCGATCCGCCCTGTGTAGCCGCTGAGACGGAGAACGCAACGCGGCGTGACAGCCCTGGAATCGCCCCTTTTGTCGGGTCCCTGCCGCCTCGAGGGCGCGAGAGGACAAGCGGGACTGCCGGGCCGATGAGGCAGATCGAGCGCTACATCTTTCGGATCGCCCTGGGCGCCACCCTCGCCTGCCTGATCGGGCTGACGGGCACCATCTGGCTGACCCAGGCCCTGCGCGAGCTCGATCTCGTGACCGCCAAGGGCCAGACGCTGCTGGTCTTCCTCTTCGTCACCGGCCTGTCGCTGCCGACCCTCGTCGTCGTCATCGCTCCCGTGGCGCTGTTCATCGGCACGATCTACGCGCTCAACAAGCTGAACGGCGATTCCGAGCTGATCGTCATGTCGGCGGCCGGGATGCCGCCGCGCTCGCTGCTGCGGCCCTTCCTCACCCTGGCGCTGTTCGTCAGCTTCCTGGTGGGATTCCTGGTCGTGGTGGTCATGCCCGCGAGCTTCCAGGAGCTGCGCGACGTGATCACCCGGGTGCGCGGCGATTTCATCGCGAACGTCGTCAAGGAAGGGCAGTTCACCCAGCTCGACAACGGCATCACCTTCCACTTCCGCGAGCGCGGGCCGGGCGGCACCCTCAAGGGGCTGTTCATCCAGGACCGGCGCGAGGCCGGGAAGACCAAGGTCTACCTCGCCGAGCGCGGCAACGCGGTCGACGTCGACGGCCAGAGCTACCTGATCCTGGAGAACGGCAGCGTCCACCAGCAGCAGAAGGACTCCCGCGATTCCTCGATCCTGACCTTCGAGCGCTACACGATCGACCTCGCGGCCTTCGCGCCCCCGGATTCCGACACGATCTACAAGCCGCGCGAGCGCTCGACGGCGCAGCTCCTGTTCCCCGACACGACGGAGGGCTACTACAAGCTGCAGAAGGGCCGGTTCCGGGCCGAGCTGCACGACCGGCTCTCCGCCTGCCTCTACCCGCTGGCCCTGGTCTTCATCGCCTTCGCGGCTCTGGGCGATCCCCGCACGACCCGGCAGGGGCGCGGCGTCGCGATCGCCGGCGCGATCGTCGCCGTCGTGGCGCTGCGCATCGGCGGCTTCGCGGCGGTCAGCGCCGCCGCGCGCAGCCCCGCGGCGGTCCTGGCAGTCTACGGCGTGCCGCTGCTCGCGATCCTTCTGTCGAGCTTTCTCATCTTCTACGGACCCCGGGTGCGCGCCTTCAACGCCGCCCTGGCCCGCGCCGTCCGCGGCCGGTTCCGCGGCCCGCGCCTCGCGCCGGCGGCCTGAACCCGATGATGCTGATCGGTCCCACCCTCGGGCGGTACTTCGCCGCCCGGTTCCTCCGCACGGTACTCGGCGTCTTCATCACCGTGTTCGCGCTGGTCTACACGCTCGACTTCGTCGAGCTGCTCCGCCGCGCCGGCGAGGCCCAGGGCGCGTCCGCCGGCCTGATGGCGCAGCTCTCGCTCTACCGCACCCCCGCGGTGGCGGAGGGCGTCCTGCCCTTCGCGGTCCTGTTCGGCTCCATGGCGGCCCTGCTCCAGCTCTCGCGCAAGCTGGAGCTGGTGGTCGCCCGCGCGGCCGGGATCTCGGCCTGGCAGTTCCTGCAGCCCGGCTTCTTCGTGGCCCTCGCCCTCGGCGCTCTGGCGGTCGGCGTCTACAACCCGGTCTCGGCGATGCTGAAGCAGCGCTCCACCGAGATCGAGGCCAAGATCTTCGCCAAATCCACCAAGGCGAGTTCGGGCAAGGACCTCTGGATCCGCCAGAAGGGCCTCGACGGCGAGGCGATCCTGCGCGCCGAGACCGCCATCGAGGGCACGACCACCCTGGCGGGGGTGTCGGTCTTCACCTTCGACGACGCCGGCAAGTTCGCCGAGCAGCTCGTCGCGGCCCGCGCGACGTTCCACGACGGTTACTGGGAGCTCTCCGATGTGCGCGTTCTCACACCGGACGCGCCGCCTGAGTCGTTCGACACCTACCTGATCGCCTCGAACCTCGACCCCGGGCAGGTGCGGCAACGGTTCACCCCCCCGGAATCTGTGCCTTTCTGGCAACTTCCCACAACGATCGCGCGGACCGAGCGGGCCGGTTTGGACGCCACGCGCTACCGTCTCCAGTACGATGTCCTGTGGGCGCGGCCGGTGCTGTTCGTCGCCATGGTCATCGTCGCCGCAACCGTTTCCTTACGGTTCTTCCGCTTTGGTGGGGTCGGCAAACTCGTCCTCGGTGGCGTCGCGGCCGGCTTCGCCCTCTACGTGGTCCGACAGGTCATGGAGGGGCTCGGAGCATCCGGACTCGTCGCCGCACCGGTGGCGGCCTGGTTCCCGGCCGTGGTAGGCAGTCTTCTCGGTACGCTCACGCTTCTGTACCAGGAAGACGGCTGACTTCCGCGATCCTTCGCGGCACGGGAGACGGGTGTTGGGGTTGGTGGCGGCAGACGTCACAGGGGTTGGGACGCGCGTTGCGTAAGGTCGCCGACATCCTGCGGAAGGCTGGTTTCCGGGCCGTGCTGGCGCTCGCCGCGCCGCTGGCCGGTGGCCTGACCGCCCATGCCCAGGGCCTGCCCGCCGTCGCGGCCGGCAAGCCGGGCGACAAGCTCCTCGTCGAGGCCGACGAGCTGATCTACGACAACGACAACGGCACCGTGACGGCGCGGGGCAACGCCGAGCTGCATTACGGCCCGCGGACCCTCCAGGCCGATCGCGTGCGCTACGACCGGAATTCCGGCCGGGTCTTCGCCGAGGGCAACGTCCGCCTGACCGAGGCCGACGGCGGCGTCGTGACCGGCGCGCGCATGGAACTGACCGACGACTTCAAGACCGGCTTCGTCGACGCCTTCCGCGGCCAGCAGACGGTGCAGCGCAAGTTCGAGACCGTGCGCACCCGGTTCTCCGCGCCGCGGGCCGAGCGCCTGAACGGCGAGCAGACCAGCTTCGAGTCGGGCAGCTACACGGCCTGCGAGCCGTGCAAGGACAACCCTGAGACGCCGCCGCTGTGGCAGATCAAGGCGAAGAAGATCATCCACGACAACGAGACCCACACGGTCTACTTCGACGAGTCGACGCTCGAGATCGCCGGCATCCCGGTGGCCTACCTGCCGTATTTCGAGGCGCCGGACCCGACGGTGAAGCGCAAGACCGGCTTCCTGACGCCGCGCTTCGTCACGACGACCGCGCTCGGCAACGGCGTGTCGCTCCCGTACTTCATCAACCTCGCCCCGAACTACGACCTGACGCTGACGCCGACCCTGCTGAGCCGGCAGGGCCTGCTCGCGCAGGGCGAGTTCCGCCAGCGGATCGACAACGGCTTCTACAACATCCGCCTGTCGGGCATCTCGCAGACGACGCCCTCCGCCTTCCTGCCGAGCCCACTCGGCGCCGGCGAGCGCGACTTCCGCGGCTCGGTCGAGTCGCAGGGCCGGTTCTACATCAACCCGCGGTGGCGCACGGGCTGGGACCTCGTCGGCGTCACCGACAAGTGGTTCCTCGACAATTACCGGATCCGCAACCAGAACATCACCACGGACTATTTCCGCGAGGCGACCTCCACCGCGTTCCTGATCGGCCAGGGCGACCGCTCGTGGTTCGAGGCCCGGGGCTACTACTTCAAGGGCCTGTCGAGCTTCGACTGGCAGAAGCAGCAGCCGATCGTCGCGCCGGTGATCGACTACGACAAGCGCGTCAACGGGCCCTCGGAGATCGGCGGCGAGGTGCGCTTCCAGGCGAACATCACCAGCCTGACCCGCGAGACCACGCAGTACCAGGGCCTGCCGCGGACCTCGAGCTACCTGTTCTCGCCGAGCGTCAACGGCGTCAGCTTCCCGCTCTACCAGACCTGCACGGTCTTCCAGCGCGGCCTGTGCGCCATCGACGGGCTCGCCGGCACCAACACCCGCGCCTCCGCGGAGCTGTCCTGGCGCCGCAGCTTCATCGACGATCTGGGCCAGAAATTCACGCCCTTCGCGTATCTGCGCACGGACGCGTTCTTCAACAGCACGAGCTTCTCGGGCTACCAGAACGACCTCGTCCCGCAGGTCGCCCACGTCGACCAGGGCTTTGCCGGGCGGGTCATGCCGGCGATCGGCCTCGACTACCGCTACCCGTTCGTCGCCAATTTCGGCGCGCTCGGCGTCCACACCCTCGAGCCGATCGGCCAGATCATCGCGCGCCCGTCCGAGACCCGGATCGGCCGCCTGCCGAACGAGGACGCGCAGAGCCTCGTCTTCGACGACACCTCGCTGTTCGAGTGGGACAAGTTCTCGGGCTACGACCGGGTCGAGGGCGGCGTGCGCACCAATCTCGGCGGCCAGTACTCCGTCGTGACCCCGTCCGGCTGGTACGCGAACGTCCTGTTCGGCGAGTCCATCCAGCTCGCGGGCGTCAACTCGTTCCGCCGCGGCGACATCGCCAATACCGGCCTCGATTCCGGCCTCGAGACGCAGCGCTCGGACTTCGTCGGCCGTTTCCAAGTCTCGCCGAACCAGAACATCACGTTCATCAGCCGGGCCCGGTTCAACCAGTCCGACTTCCACGTGGCGCGATTCGAGACCGGCGCGACGGCGCGGTTCGCGCCGTTCCTGCCGCTCACCGTCTCGGCCTTCTACTCGTACTACGAGGCGCAGCCGCTCCTGGGCTACAGCCACTATCGCGAGGGCATCACCGCCAGCGCGACCTACAACATCACGCCGAACTGGTTCGTGTCGGGCTCGCTGCTCGTCGACCTGACCCACTACCTCGACGTGCGCAACACCTACACGGACGCGCTGAGCTCCTACCTGGCGAACCCGATCGGGACCGTGCCGATCTACCAGAACCCGGGCCGCTTCTACCTGTCGGGCGCGAGCTTCGGCGGCGGCTACCAGGACGAGTGCACCACCGTCTCGCTGAACTACATCAACTCGCCGATCGCCACCGCGACGGGCGTCCGCGAGCGCAACCAGACGGTGCTGCTGCGGGTCGAGTTGAAGACCCTGGGCGAGGCCGACCTGCGCCAGAACGTCGGCACCGCCACCACCGCCGACGGCATCGCCTCGATCCGCTGAGGAACCGGGACCGGCGGCGCGCCGGTCCGGCGCGTCGTCCGCCGCGATCCCGCCGCTCGGTCTGAGCCGCCGAGGATGCGCCCGCGCCGCGCGGGCGCTATAGAGCGCCCATGCCGCCCCTCGCCCTCACCCTCGGAGATCCCGCCGGCATCGGCCCGGAGCTGGCGCTCAGCGCGTGGCTCGGGCGCGGCGGGGCGGATCCGTTGCCGCCGTTCTTCCTGGTGGCCGATCCCGACTTCGTCGAGCGCCTCGCCCACCGCCTCGACCGTCCCGTCCCGGTGGCGGAGGTCGATCCGGAGACGGCAGCCGAGGTGTTCCCGCGCGCGCTCCCCGTGGTGCCCTTGCCGAGCGGCGCCCGCGTCGCCGCCGATCCCGGCGTCCCCGATTCCGGCAATGCCGGCGCGACCATCGAGTCGATCACCGCGGCGGTGGAGTTCGTGAAGGCCGGGCGCGCGAGCGCGGTGGTGACCAACCCGATCGCCAAGTTCGTGCTGACCCGGACGGGCTTCGCCCATCCCGGGCACACCGAGTTCCTGGCCGCCCTCGCGGTGCCGCCCGGCGTGACGCCGCCCCGGCCGGTGATGATGATCTGGAGCGCCGGCCTCTCGGTCGTGCCGGTGACGATCCACGTGCCGCTGAGGGACGTGCCGGACCTGCTCACCCAGGAACTCGTCGAGGAGACCGCCGCGATCGTCGCCCGGGACCTGCGGGAGCGGTTCGGCCTGCCCGAGCCGCGCCTCGTCCTCGCCGGCCTGAACCCGCACGCGGGCGAGGCCGGAACGATCGGCCGCGAGGACCGCGACGTCCTCGCCCCCGCCGTGGCGCGCCTGCGGGCGCGGGGCATCGACATCCGCGGGCCGCTCCCCGCCGACACCCTGTTCCACGCCCGCGCCCGCGAGACCTACGACGTCGCCCTCGCGCCCACGCACGATCAGGCCCTGATCCCGATCAAGACGATCGCGTTCGACGACGGCGTGAACGTCACCCTCGGCCTGCCCTTCGTGCGCACCTCGCCGGACCACGGCACGGCCTTCGACATCGCCGGCCAGGGCGTCGCCCGGCCGGACAGCCTCGTGGCGGCCCTGCGCCTCGCCGACCGGCTGGCCGCCAACGCGGCGGCACGGAGCGAGGCCCCCGCCGGGGCCGAGATCATCCCGTTCAGCGTTTATGCCGGCCGTCCCCGGCCCGTCGGCGCCCGCCACTTCGATCCCGAGGACGAGCTGTGAGGCAGCCAGCATGAGCGCCGGGGACGGTCTTCCCCCGCTGCGCGAGGTCGTCGCCCGCCACGGCCTGGAGCCGAAGAAGGCGCTCGGCCAGAACTTCCTCTACGATCTCAACCTGACCGGTCGGATCGCCCGGGCGGCCGGTCCGCTCGCGGGGGTGACCGTGGTGGAGGTCGGGCCGGGCCCGGGGGGGCTGACGCGCGCGCTCCTCGCCGAGGGCGCCGCCCGCGTCGTGGCGATCGAGCGCGACCCGCGCGCCCTGCCGGCCCTCGCCGAGATCGCCGCCCACTATCCCGGCCGGCTCGAGGTGGTCGACGCCGACGCCCTCGCCTTCGACCCGCGGCCGCTGGTGGGCGAGGCCCCGGCGCGGATCGTCGCCAACCTGCCCTACAATGTCGGGACCGCCCTGCTCACCGGCTGGCTCGACGGAGAAGCCTGGCCGCCCTGGTGGGACCAGGCCGTGCTGATGTTCCAGCGAGAGGTCGCCGAGCGGATCGTCGCCGGCCCGGAGGAGCGGGCCGATTACGGCCGGCTCGGCGTCCTGTGCGGCTGGCGCACCGAGGCCGAGATCCTGTTCGACGTCAGCCCCTCGGCCTTCGTGCCGCCGCCCAAGGTGACCTCGAGCGTGGTCCGGCTGGTTCCGCGCGCCCAGCCCCTGCCCTGCCGCGCCGGCGCGCTCGAAGCCGTCACCCGGGCGGCCTTCGGCCAGCGGCGGAAGATGCTGCGCCAGAGCCTCAAGGCCTTGACGCCCGAGGCCGGCGCCCTGCTGGCCGCCGCCGGCCTGTCCGAGACCGCGCGCGCCGAGGAGATCCCGGTGTCCGGGTTCGTCGATCTCGCCAATCGGTGGGACGCGCACAGAAAGGCCGGCGCCCCGGTGGGGACGCCGGCCTGACGGAGAGCCGTGGCTCCGGCCCGGAGGCCGGAGCGCTGCCGGGTCAGCGGGTCTGCTGGATCGCCGAGAGCACCCAGCCGCGACCGGGCTGGCGCAGGAACGTCCAGAGCTCCGTCGCCTCGGACGAGTCCGTGGAGACGACGCGGCCGCTCGACCGCTCGATCATCACGTCCTTGAGGGCGTAGCGCATGGCCACGGTCGCGTAGTCGGTGCGGTCCTCGCCCCAGGCCTCCGCGAGGTCGCCCTGCAGCAGCTTCACGTCCGAGATCTTGTTCACCACGCCGCGGGAGGCGTTGCCGCGCAGCTCCTCGTCGAAGTAGCTGACCATCTCGGGCGTCGACAGGTTGCCCAGGGTCACCCGATCCTCGCGCGAGTAGGCGTCCTGGATGTCGCCGAGCAGGCGCTCGAAGGCTTGGTAATCGGCCGGGCCGATCTGCACCGGGCGCGTCTGCGGCGGGCGCTGCCCACCGCCGAACATGCCGCCGGGAGCCGGGCCGCCCGGAACGCCGCCCGGAGCGCCACCCATCGGGCCGCGGGCGCCCGGCTGATCGTCGAGCGACGAGCGGGCGTAGGGCGCGCCGGCGCCGGCCGGCTCGTTCCGGCGGCGGAAGAACCGCAGGGCCAGCATCACCACGAGCACGACGAGACCGACCTGGAACAGCAGGCCGATCATCGAGGCGAGGCCGCCGAGGCCGCCGAAGAAGCCGCCGCCGAGCAGCGCGCCGATCAGGCCGGCGCCGAGCAGGCCCGCGAAGAAGCCGCCGCCGAAGCGGCGACCGGGCGCGGCCGGGGCCTGCATGCCGGGGCTGCCCATGCCGGGCGAAGGCGCGGTCTGCGAGCGCTGCATCGTCGTGCCGCCGCCGGGGGCGGTCGGCGTGGCGGAGGGCGCCGTGTAGGTGCGCGAGCCGCGGGACCCGACGGACCCGCCGCCGCCCGGACGGGCTTCCACGACGGGTGCCGCGACGGTCAGCGCAGCGGCCAGCGCCAGGAGGGCGGCCACACGCCGGCGGCGCGAAATCTCAGTGAACATGTACACGCCTCAGAGGACGAGAACCGGGTGGCGCGGAGCGCCAGTGACGATATGGGAACGGTCGGGCAGCGGTTTTAGTCCTGCCCGCCGTCGTCCGGACGACGTTTTCCACCGGATCGCCGGGCGCATCTCTCACCCGCTCGTCGCGCCCATCGCTTGGACGGCACGGATCTAGTGGAGCGTGCGCTCCGGGGCGGCCGGGAAGGAGAGGCGCACCTGCGTCCCCTCCCCGCTGCGGCTGTCGAGGGTGATGGTCCCGTTCTGCCGCTTCATGAGGCCGTGCACGATCGCGAGGCCCGCGCCGCGCCCGGCCTCGTGGCTGGTCTGGAACGGCGCCAGGGCCCGGGCGAGCATCTCGGGCGACATGCCCTGCCCGGTGTCGCCGACCGCGATCCCGACGCTCCCCTGGCCCGGCTGCTGCAGGGAGCGGTCGCCGGGATCCACCCGGTAGGTCGACAGGGTCAGCGTCCCGCCCGAGGGCATCGCCTCGCAGGCATTGGCGACGAGATGCCGCAGGGCGAACTCGATCTGCGTGGGATTGCTGATCGCCCGCGGCAGGCCCGGCGTCGCCGCCACGGTGAGGCGGATCCCGGGCGGCAGGTCGGGCTCGAGGCGGGCGGCGAGGTCGGCCACGATGGCGTCGAGGTCGACCGACCGGACGTCCGGCGCGATGCGGCGCGAATAGGCGAGCAGGTGCCGGGTCAGGATCGCCGCGCGCTCGGTGGCGTCGGCCGAGCGGGCGATCGCCCGCTGGACGAACGGCTCCTGCCGGTCCCCGAGCCGCCGCTTGAGGCCGTCGATGTAGCCGATCAGGATCTGCAGGAAGTTGTTGAACTCGTGGGCGACGCTGTTGGTGAGGAGCCCCAGCGCCTCGCGCTGGCGGGAGAGCGCGAGCGCGCCCTCGGCCTCGCGCCGGGCCGTCTCGTCGCGGATCTGGCCGATGCGGAACGGGGTTCCGGGCAGGGGTGCCGTCTCCAGGCGGGCCCAGAAGCTCGTCCCGTCCGCGCGGCTGGCCAGGAATTCCTGAGGCTCGGTGCCGGCGGGGTCGAGGGGCGCCGTGCGCTGCGCCAGGATCAGGTCGAGTCCCTGCGCGACGAGCCGCTCCGCCGGGTAGCCGGTGATCCGCTCCAGGGCGGGATTGGCGTGGCGGACACGGCCCTGCGGATCGAGCACGAGGCTGGGCGTCGGCAGCGCGTCGAGGAGCCTGCGGGCCTCGTCCGCCAGCGACCCGCCTTCGGCCGCGCTGTGATCCGTCCCGGGCTGCGCCATGCTGCGTTCGCGCTCAGCGGATGCGGAAGGTCCGCGACGGGCCAGCGATAGCGATGAACGGCCTCACGGCCAAGCGTGGATCCACGGGTGGACCCACGCGTGGATCCGCGCGTCGAGCGGCGTGCCGACCCGTCCGGGCACCGCCTACTGGCGCACCCACATCACCCGGGCCATCCAGGCCACCTCGCCGAGATTGAGGACCCGGTCCTCGTGCTCGGGGTTCAGGGAGGCCAGTTCCACGGTCCGGGCGGTGCGCCGCCGCAGCTCCTTGGCCAGGACCTCGCCGCCGTGCAGGCGGACCACGACGCGGTCGCCCTTGCGCACGCTGGCCGTCGGCGACACGATCAGGACGTCGCCGTCCCGGAACAGCGGCAGCATGGAATCGCCCTGGATCTCCAGCGCGAAGGCGCGCTCCTCGCCGAGATCCGGAAACTCGATCTCCTCCCAGCCGGCACCCCCGGTGGGCATGCCCTCGTCGGTGAACAGGCGGCCGGCCCCGGCCTGGGTCAGGCCGATCAGCGGCACCATCGTGCGGGCGGGGATCTCGCGGGCCTCGATGAGCCGCAGGAACTCGTCGAGGCTCGAGCCGGTGGCGGCCAGGACCTTCGACACGGATTCGGTGGACGGCCAGCGCTTGCGGCCGTCGGCGCCCACGCGCTTCGACCGGTTGAAGCTGGTCGCGTCGAGGCCGGCGCGGCGGGCGAGGCCCGAGGCCGAGTAGCCGTGGCGCTCGGCGAGCCGGTCGATGGCGTTCCAGATCTGCTCGTGCGACAGCATAGCGGGCTCGGAAGCTCAGCCTGAGCGGGCCGGCACCCCCGTCTCACCAGCCGGGATCCGGCTGCCTCGGAGGCACGGAGACGGTTCGCCCGCCGGGTCCGTTCGACACCCGCCGGGTACGCGCGGAGATACTTGACAATCTGCTTTCCGGATCCGCTCTGCCGGTCCGGACGGGGCTGTGTGACGTCCAGCCTAGTCGTAGGAAAGTAGAACTACGGGCGGCAGATTGCAATCGCTCCTCGAATCGGGCGGGGCGCGGCGCGGTTGCCGCCGCGGCCCGGCGCCTCTATCGCAGCGTCGTCTCCGGGGAGCTTCGATGCCGCTCATCTACAAGATCTGTCCGCGCCCTCTGTGGCGCGAGGCCGAGGCCGCGGGCCGGTTCACGGGCGCCCCGATCGATCATCAGGACGGCTTCATCCACTTCTCGACGGCCGCACAGGTCGCCGAGACGGCCGCTAGGCACTTCGCCGGGCAGGACGACCTGCTCCTCGTCACGGTCGAGGCCGACGCCCTCGGCGACGGCCTGCGCTACGAGCCCTCTCGCGGCGGCGACCTGTTCCCGCACCTCTACGGCCCGCTGCCGCTGTCCGCCGTGGTCGCGGTGGACGATATGCCGCTGGGCGCCGACGGCCGGCACGCCTTCCCGGCCGGGATCCTGCCGGCATGATCGCGGCCGCCTTCCCCCTCGTCCGACCGCTGCTGCACCGCCTCGACGCGGAGCGCGCGCACGACCTGACCCTCGCCGCCCTGGCGCTCCTGCCCGCGGGCCCGCGGCCGGCGGATGACCCGCGCCTCGCCGTCGACCTGCTCGGCCGCCGCTTTCCCAACCCGGTCGGCCTCGCGGCCGGCTTCGACAAGGGCGCGCGCGTTCCCGACGCGCTGCTGGGCCTCGGCTTCGGCTTCGTCGAGGTCGGCGGGGTCGTGCCGCGGCCCCAGCCCGGCAACCCGCGGCCGCGGGTGTTCCGCCTCCCCGACGACCGCGCCGTGATCAACCGCTTCGGCCTCAACAGCGAGGGGCTGGAGGTGGTGGCCGACCGCCTGCGCGCCCGGAGGGGGCGACCCGGCATCGTCGGCGTCAACATCGGCGCGAACAAGGAATCCGCCGACCGCCTCGCCGACTACGCCGCCTGCACCGCAGCCCTCGCGCCGCTCGTCGACTTCGTCACGGTCAACGTCTCCTCGCCCAACACGCCGGGCCTGCGCGACCTCCAGGGTGAGGCCTTCCTCGACGAGCTGCTCGCCCGCACGGTCGAGGCCCGGGACGCGGCGGGCGCCGGCGCGGCGATCCTCCTCAAGATCGCCCCCGACATGGCGCTGGACGCCCTCGACGCGGTCTGCGCGACGGCGCAGCGGCGCGGGGTCCAGGCGCTCGTCGTGTCCAACACCACGGTGGCCCGCCCGGCGAGCCTGCGCGAGCGGGGTCTCGCGCGGGAGACCGGCGGCCTCTCGGGGCGGCCGCTCTTCGGCCCGGCGACGCGCATGCTCGCCCAGACGCGCCTGCGCGTCGGGGACGCGCTGCCGCTCATCGGGGTCGGCGGCGTGGATTCGGCCGAGGCGGCCTGGACCAAGATCCGGGCCGGGGCGAGCCTCGTGCAGCTCTACTCGGCGCTGATCTACGAGGGGCCGGGCCTCGTCGGGCGCATCAAGGACGGGCTCCTGCGGCGCATGAGCGAGGCCGGCATCGCCTCGCTCCGGCAGGTCGTCGGGCGCGACGCCGCCGACCTCGCCCGCGGGGACTGAGCCGGCGCGGGCGAGCCGGTCGCGGCGCCGCGCCGGGCAATTTTTTTGCGGTCGCAGTTTAGAAAGGCTTTGCACAGCGGGAGCTTAGCCTGTGCCCCGCGCATGAGGGGCCTGCGCCGGCACGCCATTGTGAGGGCGCCGGAGAGGCGCTTATCTCGCGGTTGCGAGACACATCGCGTCAGCCAATCCAGGACGGTTCATGGCCCAGTCTGAAGGGTCCACCAAGCGCTCCTCCGCCGCCGGCGGCTGGGGTGCTCTGAAGAGCTGCGGCAAGCACCTGCTCGGCAGCCGCGCACCCCTCACCGGCGCCCGCGCGCTGCTGAAGGCGAACCAGCCCGACGGGTTCGACTGCCCCGGCTGCGCCTGGGGCGACCCGGAGCACGGCTCGTCCTTCGAGTTCTGCGAGAACGGCGTGAAGGCGGTCTCCTGGGAGGCGACCGACAAGCGCACGAAGCCGTCCTTCTTCGCCAAGCACACCCTGACCGAGCTGCGCGGCTGGAGCGACTACGCCCTGGAGGGCCAGGGCCGCCTGACGCATCCGATGCGCTACGACGCGGCGAGCGACCGCTACCTGCCGGTGAGCTGGGACGAGGCGTTCGCCGAGATCGGCGCGACCCTGCGCGGGCTCGACCATCCGGACCAGGCCGAGTTCTACACCTCGGGCCGCGCCTCCAACGAGGCGGCGTACCTGTACCAGCTCTTCGCCCGCGCCTACGGGACCAACAACTTCCCCGACTGCTCGAACATGTGCCACGAGGCGAGCGGCGTCGCCCTGATCGACGCGATCGGCATCGGCAAGGGCACGGTCCTGCTGGAGGATTTCGAGAAGGCGGACGCGATCTTCTGCGTCGGCCAGAATCCCGGCACCAACCACCCGCGCATGCTCGGCGACCTGCGCCGGGCGGCGGAGCGCGGCGCCAAGGTCGTGGTGCTGAACCCGGTCCGCGAGCGCGGCCTGGAGCGCTTCGCCGACCCGCAGAACACCGTCGAGATGCTCCGCGGTGCCAGCCGCCCCATCGCCAGCCACTACCTGCAGCCGCGCTCGGGCGGCGACATGGCGGCCTTCCGGGGCATCGCCAAGGTCGTGTTCGCCCGCGACGCCGAGGCGCTGGCGGCCGGCCGGCCCTCGCTCCTCGATCGCGCCTTCCTCGAGCACCACACCGCCGGGCTCGAGGCCTACCGTGCCGCCGTCGAGGCGACGTCCTGGGACGCGATCCTCGACCAGTCGGGCCTGACCATGGACGAGATCGCCGCGATGGCGGACGTCTATCTGGGCGCCCAGCGGGTCATCGCGACCTGGGCCATGGGCGTGACCCAGCACCGCCACTCGGTGGCGACGATCCGGGAGATCGCCAACCTGCTCTTCCTGCGCGGCCATATCGGCCGGGCCGGCGCGGGCCTCTGCCCGGTGCGCGGCCACTCGAACGTGCAGGGCGACCGCACCGTCGGCATCAACGAGCGCCCGTCCGCCGCCTTCCTGGATTCGCTGGAGCAGCATTTCGGCCTCGCCATGCCGCGCCGGCACGGCCACAACGTCCTGGCGGCGATCCGGGCCATGCGCGACGGCACGGCGAAAGCCTTCATCGGGCTCGGCGGCAACTTCCTGCGGGCAACGCCCGACACGCCAGTCGTGGCGCAGGCGCTGGCCTCGTGCCGGCTCACCGTGCACATCGCCACCAAGCTCAACCACGCCCACCTCGTGCCCGGCGCGGTCGGCTACCTGCTGCCCTGCCTCGGCCGCACCGAGATCGACCGGGGCGCCGCGGGCAAGATCCAGATCGTGACCGTCGAGGATTCGATGAGCATGGTCCACGGGTCGGGCGGCATCAACAAGCCGGCCTCGAAGGAGCTGCGCTCCGAGATCGCCATCATCGCCGGCATGGCGCAGGCCACCGTCGGCTCCGCCGCCGTCGACTGGGCCGGCTTCGCCGCGGATTACGACCGGATCCGCGAGGCGATCGCCGCCACGATCCCGGGCTTCACCGGCTACAACACCCGGGTGCGCAAGCCGCGCGGCTTCATGCTGCGCAACCTCGCCGCCGAGCGGGTGTTCGAGACGGCAACGGGCCGGGCCACCTTCTCGGCCGACGCCCTGCCGGCCGAGACCGAGCACCAGGCCGCGCGGAAGACCCGCGACACGTTCGTGCTGCAGACCTTCCGCAGCCACGACCAGTACAACACGACGATCTACGGCCTGGATGACCGCTACCGCGGCGTCTACGGCGAGCGCCGCGTGATCTTCGCCCATCCCGACGACCTCGCGGAGATCCGCAACCGGCTCGGCGACCGGGTCGACGTCGTCGGCATGCACGACGACGGCATCACCCGCCGGGCGGAGGATTTCCGCCTCGTGCCCTTCGACATGCCGCGGGGCGCGCTGGCCGGCTACTATCCGGAGCTGAACGTGCTCGTGCCGCTCTCGACCTATGGCGAGAAGAGCGACACGCCGACCTCCAAGTCGGTGCTGGTCACCCTGCAGGCGCGCGCGGCCGCGTGAGCGCGGAGCCCGACGAGGCGGCGTTCGTCGCCGCCCTCGACCGGGTTTCGGCCGCCCACCCGGATCTCGACCCGCTGGCGGCGGGCGTCCTGGCGGCGCTGGACCTCGGCCTGCCGGGCGACAGCCGCGCCTTCGCCCGCACCTTCGGGGTCGAGCACGCCCTCGTGCTGCGCGCCCTCTCGGGCCTGGAAGAGGCGGGCCTCGTCGCCGTCACGGCCCGCGACGGGCGCACCCAGCGGACGCGCTACACGACCGCCGATTCGGGGTCGTCGGTGCCGTCATCACGAGCGTAGCGAAGTGACCCAGGGCGCGCGACAGACTCGGGCGTGGCGCTGCCCTGGATCGCTCCGCTCCGCTCGCGAGGACGGACGCGCCGACACCGGACGGAGCCGCGCTCAGAATCCCTTCGCCTTGATCGCCTCGGCCCAGGTGACCGCCCGGCGGTTCACGCCGAGATGCTGCCGCTCGTAGAGCCGGCCCTCCAGCTTGATCGCGCCGCGCTTGGCGTATTCCGGGCGCTCGAACGCCTCGATCACCAGCTTGGCCCGGCGCACCTCCTCCTCGGTGGGGGCGAAGGACGTGTTGGCCGGCTCCAGCTGCGTCGGGTGGATCAGCGTCTTGCCGTCGAAGCCCAGGTCGCGGGCCTGCCGGCACTCGTCGCGGCAGCCCTCTGTGTCGGCGATGTCGTTGTAGACGCCGTCGAGGATCGCGAGCCCCTCCGCCCGCGCGGCGGCCAGCGCCATCATCATCCAGGGCAGCATCGGCACGCGGCCGGGCACGATCTTGGCCCAGGTGTCCTTGGCGAGGTCGTTGGTGCCGAGCACGAGGCAGGTCAGGCGGTTGCGCGGGTCGCGCTTCGCCCGGGCGATCTCCTGGATGTTGAGGATCGAGGCCGGGGTCTCGATCATCGCCCAGATCGCGATGCCGTCCGGCGCGTCGAGGGATTCGAGCCGGTCGGCGATGCTCTCCAGCACGGCCGGGGACGAGACCTTCGGCATCAGGATCGCGTCGGGCTCGGCCTCGATAGCGGCGTGGAGATCCGCCTCGCCCCACGGGGTCTGCGGGGCGTTGACCCGGATGACCAGCTCGCGGCTGCCGTAGGCGCCGCTCTTCACCGCGGCGCAGACCTGATCGCGGGCGAGCTCCTTCTCCTCCGGGCCGACGGCGTCCTCGAGGTCGAGGATGATGCTGTCCACCGGCAGGGTCTTGGCCTTGTCGAGCGCCCGCTGGTTCGAGCCGGGCATGTAGAGCACGCTGCGGCGCAGGCGCAGATCGGTGGTCGTGGCCATCGGCTTCTCCCTCCTGGGCCGTCGCGCGGCCTCCCGTCGTTGCGCTGCACCCTAAAGCACGAACCCGGCCGCGCCACACCCTAAAGGTCGGGGCGGGTGAGTCCCCGCGCGGTTTGATACCGCGCCGTCTCTCCGCAGATCGAAGCCGCGGTTTGGTCATGTTCCGCCGCTTAAAGGCCCGACGAAACCAATTCTCGAAGTCCGGGATCTCTACGATGCGCAAAGTCTTGGTCACCCTCGCCTTGCTCGGGACATTGGCGGCACCTGAGGCGGCCCGGGCCCAGAGCCGGACCACCCTCGGCGTCGGCTCCGGCGCAGTCGCGGGGGCGCTGGTCGGCGGCCCGATCGGCGCCGTCGCGGGGGCCGTGGTCGGCGGCTTCGTGGGGAACTCGTCGGAGCGCGGGCGCCGGCACGTCCGCCGGGGACGCCGCTACGGCTACGCGGCCCCGCGCCGGTCCTATCCGCGGCGGGCTGAGGCGGCCGTGCCGCGGACCACCGGCTCCGTGGCCCGCGCCGCGCCGCCGGCCCAGCCCACCACCTGGAAAGACCCGCGCTAGCACGCCTCCGGCCGCGCTGGGCTGCCGCTAGGCCGCGGTTTCGAGGGCGGCCGCCGCCGGCGTCGGGAACGTGTCCCGGGCGAGGCGCGGGAAGGCGATCGCCTGTCCGAGGCCCCGGGCGCCCAGGAAGCTCACGAAGGCCAGCCACAGCCCGGTATTGCCGAAGCCCAGGCTCTCGACGAGCGCGAGGATCGCGCAGTAGGCGGCGAGCGCGCACACCATCAGGTTGCGCATCGCCCGCGTCCAGGTCGCGCCGATATAGATCCCGTCATACGCGAAGGGCGCCGCGGCGGCGAGCGGCGCCAGGGCGGCGAGGACGAGGTAGGACCGGGCCGCCTCGCGGACCGGACCGTTCGTGGTCACGGCGTCGATGAAGGCCGGGCCGCCCGCCAGAGACACCAGGCTGACCGCGAGGCCGAAGCCGAGGCACCAGCGCAGGCTCAGGGCGGCGGCCGCGTCGAACGCCTCCCGGTCCCGGGCGCCGACGGCCTGGCCGCACAGGGTCTCGGCCGCCGTGGCGAAGCCGTCGAGGAAGAAGCCGCCGATCAGGAAGAGATTCCACAGGACCGAGTTCGCGGCCAGGACCACGTCGCCCTGCCGGGCGCCGAGCGCCGAGAACAGCACGATCCCGGTGATCAGCGCCAGCGTCCGCAGGATGACGTCGCCGTTGACGCTGAGCGTCCGGCGGAGCGCCGCTGCGTCGCGGAGGTCGCGCAGCGGCACCCGGAAGGGCCGGGAGCCGAGGCGGGCCAGGAGGATCAGCCCGAGGCCGAGCCCGAGCGCCTCGGCGCCGAGCGTCGCCAGCGCCGCGCCGGCGAGGCCCAGGCCGAAGCCCAGGACCAGAGTGAGCGTCAGCGCGACGTTGATCAGGTTGATGGCGATCTGCAGCAGCAGGCCGAGATCGGTGCGCCCGCGCCCCAGGACCGAGCCGAGCACGCCGTAGCTCGCCAGCACGAAGGGCGCGGACAGGATGCGGATGTGGAAGTAGGTCGCGAGACCGGCGATCACCGCCGCGCTCGCCCCGCTGATCGCGAAAGCGAGCTGCGCGAGGGGGGCCTGCAGGGCCACCAGGACGAGCCCGATCAGGGCGCCCGCCGCCAGAGCCCGCGCCAGGATGCGGTCGACCTCGGCGTCGTCGCGTCCGCCGACCGCCTGCGCGGTCAGGCCGGCGGGTCGCCATGCGGAGCGCCCCGAACGACCAGAAGATCGCGTCGAAGATCACGGCGCCGAGGGCGATGGCGCCGAGCAGCGCCGCGTCGCCGAGCCGCCCGATCACCGCCGCGCCGACGAAGCCGAGCATCGGCGTCGTGACGTTGGCGATCGTCATGGGCAGCGCCAGGGCCAGGACGCGGCGGTTCGTCGGGCGGGCCGAGCTGGCGACGGTGTGCATCATGCCGCACGCTAAGAAGCCGCGCCCCCCGCGCAAAGCGGGGTGATCGCATCGGCGGGTTGCGATGGCGGGCGGCCGATCTGCCCGATCCCACGGCGCGCCGGGCCGTCGGGGCGCGACCGTGCCGGATCGGCCCCCGACCCCGTCAGCGGGAGACGGCGAAGAGGCGCGCGATCAGCCAGAGCGGCACGACCACGATCGCCCCGGCGACGATCCAGCCGCCGAAATCGTGGAGCGAGGCGAGCCCGACCTCCACCAGCGCCCGCGCCGAATCGTAGACGTGCCAGAACAGTCGCCCCGGCGTCAGGCCGAGCATCGACATGAAGGCGCCGACCAGCACCGACAGGAACAGGAGCCGCAGGAACACGCCGGCCGGCGAGCCGCCGAGGAACCGCCGCAGAGCGGAGGGACGCGACCGGTAGCTGTCCGCGCCGTAGGGGGCGTTCGGCGGGGCGCCCTGCTGATAGCCTTGCCGGCGCCGGTCGTGATCGACGAGCATTGCGTCCTCGTGAAGCCTCAGGACCCTCGGATCGGCGACGAAGCGGGCGGAACCGTGACCGGCACACCACACCGCGTCGAAACCCGAGCGCGGATCAGGCGTTGGCGGGTTTCTCGCGCGCCGTGCAGATGGCAAGCGGCGTCGCGCGCGCCAAGATGCCGGACGGGGTGGACTACGCCGCGGGACTCTCGCGGCGCGGCCTCGGCCAAACGGAGAACTCCCGGGAATCGGGAATTGGTGTGAGAGGCTCTGAGTGCCGACGGGACCATACGCACGATGATCGACCACGCCCTGTTCGACCCGGCGACGATCGATCCCGAGACGCTCCGGCTCAATGCCGAGATCGTCGCGGCGCACGCCGCGCTGCCCGATCCCTGGTCGCTGCCGATCGCCGAGGTGCGCGAGCGGCGCCGTCTGGGCACCAAGGCGGCGCCCGCCATGCCGCACAGCGCCCGGGCCGAGTGGCTGACGATCGACGGGCCCGGCGGCCCACTCAAGCTCCGCGTGGTCCGGCCCAAGCCCGGCACGAAGCTGCGCGGCGCCTACCTCCACATCCACCGCGGCGGCTGGGTCTGGGGCTCCGCCGACGAGCAGGATCCCTGGCTGGAGCGCATCGCCGACACCTGCGGCTTCGTCGCCCTGTCGGTCGAGTACCGCCTCGCCCCCGAGCACCCGTATCCGGCGGCGCTGCTCGACTGCGAGGCGGCGGCCCTGTGGCTGGCCGGTCCGGGCAAGACCGAGTTCGGCATCCACGCGCTGACCATCGGCGGCGAGTCGGTGGGGGCGCACCTCGCCGTGATGGTGCTGCTGCGGCTGCGCGACAAGCACAACCTGCCGCGGGCCTTCCGGGGTGCCAACCTCAACGCCGGCTTCTTCGATCTCGGCCTCACGCCGTCGGTGCGGAACTGGGGCGAGGAGCGGCTGGTCGTGAACACCCGGGACCTGACCAAGTTCGCCGACGGCTACGTCCGCGAGGGCATCGACCGGCGCCGGCCGGACGTGTCGCCGATCTACGCCGACCTGAAGGGTCTGCCGCCGGCCCTGTTCACCATCGGCACCGCCGACCCTCTCCTCGACGACACGCTGTACATGTCGGCGCGCTGGGCGGCGGCGGGCAACGGCGGCCACACGGCGATCTATCCGGGCGGCTGCCACGTCTTCGCCCGCTACCCGAGCCCGATGAGCGAGCGGGCGCTGGAACTGATCGACCGCTTCCTGATGGCGCTCGCCTGAGCGACCCGGCCGAGATCCTGCCGGAGCGGTTCCGGGCCTGGTTCGCGGGGCGCAAATGGGCGCCGCGGCCGCACCAGCTCGATCTCCTGCGGATCGCCGGCGCCGGCCGCTCCGCCCTGCTGGTGGCACCGACCGGGGCCGGCAAGACGCTGGCCGGCTTCCTGCCGAGCCTCGTCGCCCTCGCGGAGCGCGGACCGCAGAAGCTGAAGCCGGTGGGGCTCCACACGCTCTACGTCTCGCCCCTGAAGGCCCTCGCGGTCGACATCGCGCGCAACCTCGACGCGCCGATCGCCGAGATGGCGCTGCCGGTGCGCGTCGAGACCCGCACCGGCGACACCCCCGCGCACAAGCGCACCCGCCAGATCAGCCGGCCGCCGGACATCCTGCTGACGACGCCCGAGCAGCTGGCGCTGCTGATCGCCCATCGCGAGGCGGCGGCGTTCTTCTCCGGATTGCGCTGCGTGGTGCTCGACGAGCTGCACGCGCTGGTGACCTCGAAGCGCGGCGACCTGCTGTCCCTGGCGCTGGCGCGGCTGCACCGGCTGAGCCCCGGCCTCGCGGCGATCGGGCTGTCCGCGACCGTTCGCGAGCCTGATGAACTACGAAAATATCTGGTGCCGCAGGGCCGCCTTCCCCCACCCCCTTCTGCGGGCGCGCCTTTGAAGCTGCACGACGGGAAGGCCAGCCCGGCTGCGGGAACAGGCACGGGTCCCCTCTCCCGTGCGGGAGAGGGACAGGGTGAGGGTCGAGAACGTTCAGAATGTAGCTTGACCGCGACGGGCGGCGATGATGCGCCTGATCCTGATCCTTCGCGTCCCTCACCCCAACCCTCTCCCGCACGGGAGAGGGGGCCGGTCGGGCCACCCATGGCCGATCTCGTCACCGTAGCCGGCGGCGCGAAGGCGGACCTGCGCATGCTCGATCTGGGCCGGGCGCTGCCGATCTCCGGCCACACCGCCTGGCACTCGATGCCGGCGATCTACGACCTCATCCGGGAGCACCGGACCACGCTGGTCTTCGTGAACACCCGCCTCCAGGCCGAGTACACGTTCCAGGAGCTGTGGCGGCTCAACGACGACGCCCTGCCGATCGCGATCCACCACGGCTCGCTCGACGCCCAGCAGCGCCGCCGGGTCGAGGCCGCCATGGCGGCGGGCCAGCTCCGGGCGATCGTCTGCACCGCGACCCTCGACCTCGGGATCGACTGGGGCGACGTCGACCTCGTGGTCAATGTCGGCGCGCCGAAGGGCGCCAGCCGCATCATGCAGCGGATCGGCCGGGCCAACCACCGCATGGACGAGCCCTCGAAGGCCTACCTCGTCCCGGGCAACCGCTTCGAGATGCTGGAGTGCCAAGCGGCCCTCGACGCCGTCGAGGAGGCCGCCCAGGACACGCCGGACGCCCGGCAGGGCGCCCTCGACGTCCTCGCCCAGCACGTCCTCGGCATGGCCTGCGCCGACGCCTTCGATCCCCTCGACCTCTACGATGAGATCGTCTCGGCCGCGCCCTACGCCGGCCTGACCTGGGAATCCTTCGAGCAGGTCGTCGACTACGTCGCCACCGGCGGCTACGCGCTGCGCGCCTACGAGCGCTTCGCCAAGATCCTGCGCGGGCCGGACGGGCTCTGGCGGGTGCGCGACGCCCGCACCGCCCAGGCCTACCGGATGAATGTCGGCACGATCGTGGAGGCGGCCCGGGTGAAGGTCCGCCTCGGCCGGACCCTGCGCGGCAAGCCCGGCACGGTCCTGCCGAAGAGCGGGCGGGTGCTCGGCGAGATCGAGGACGAGTTCGCCGAGACGCTGACGGTGGGCGACACCTTCCTGTTCGCGGGCGAGACCCTGCGCTTCGAGGGGCTCGCCGAGGACGAGTGCCTCGTCACCCGCGCGCCGGCCGGCACCGACCCGGCGATCCCGTCCTACGCGGGCGCGAAGTTCCCGCTCTCGACCTTCCTGGCCGCCCGAGTGCGCGCGCTGATCGCCGACCCGTTCGAGTGGGACCGGCTGCCCGAGCAGATCGGCGCGTACCTGCTGCAGCAGCGCCGCCGCTCGGTCCTGCCGGGCGAGCGCGACCTCCTCGTCGAGACCTTTCCGCGCGGCAAGCGCTACTACCTGACCGCCTTCCCGTTCGAGGGCCGCCTCGCTCACCAGACCCTCGGCATGCTGCTGACCCGGCGGCTGGAGCGTTCGGGCCTGCGCCCGCTCGGCTTCGCGGCCAACGATTACGGCATCGCCATCTGGTCGACCCGCGACGTCTCGGAGCGCGCCGCGATCGATCCGGACTTCATCGGCGACCTGTTCGCGGTCGACATGCTGGGCGACGACCTGGAGGCGTGGCTCGACGAGTCGGCGATGATGAAGCGCACCTTCCGCCAATGCGCGGTGATCGCCGGCCTGATCGAGCGCCACCATCCGGGGCAGAAGAAGTCCGGCCGGGCCGTGACGATCTCGACCGACCTGATCTACGACGTCCTGCGCAAGCACCAGCCCGACCACCTGCTGCTGCGGGCCGCGCGGCAGGATGCGGCAACCGGACTCCTCGACGTGAGGCGCCTCGGCATGATGCTAGAGCGCATCCAGGGGCGAATCATCCACAGGTCTCTCGACCGGGTCTCGCCGCTCTCCGTGTCCGTGATGCTCGAGATCGGGCGCGAGCGGGTCTACGGCGAGGGCGCCGACGAGATCCTGGCCGAGGCCGAGGCGGAGCTTCTCCAAGAGGCTCTGTCCTGACCGTCGATCCGCCTTCCCCCGACGACACCGAGGATGCGATCTTGGCGGCCGGCCTGAGACTCGAGAAGACTCCCAAGCACCCCACCCTGCAGCTCGCGGGCGAGACCCTGGTGCTCGACCTCTGCGGCGGCCTCTGGCTGCCGGAGCACCGGACGCTGATCGTGTCCGACCTCCACCTGGAGAAGGGCTCGTCCTACGCGGCCCGCTCCGGCCAGTTCCTGCCGCCCTACGACACCCGCGAGACGCTCGCCTGCCTGCACGAGGCGGTGGTGCGCCACGATCCCGCGCGCGTGGTCGCGCTGGGCGATTCCTTCCACGACGCCCGCGGTCCCGAGCGCATGGAGCCGGGCGACCGCGCCCTGGTGGCGGCCCTGCAGGAGGGGCGGGACTGGGTCTGGATCGCCGGCAACCACGACGCGGCCGTGAACGAGGGCGTCGGCGGGCGCCCCCCGGGCGCGCCCGCGCCCGCCGGGCCCCCCCCTCCCCCCCCGCCGCGCCCGCCACCGCCGCCCGGGCGGTGAGGGGGGCCGCCGCCGCCCGCTACGCGGACGCGCTGACGCTCGGCGGCCTCGTCCTGCGCCACGAGCCGAGCCCGGAACCCGTGCCCGGCGAGATCGCCGGCCATCTCCATCCCTGCGGGAAGGTGGCGATGCGCGGGCGGGCGGTGCGCCGCCGCTGCTTCGTCACGGACGGCACCCGCCTCGTCATGCCGGCCTTCGGGGCCTACGCCGGCGGCCTGAACGTCCGCGACCGGGCGATCGAGAGCCTGTTCCCCGACGGCTTCACCGCCCATCTCCTCGGGGACGGGCGGGTCTTCGCCATCGGCCGGGCGCAGCTCGCCCGGGACTGAGCCACCCGATCAGGCCGTCTTCATGAACCGGATCACGCTCTCCGACAGGCTCGTCGAGTGGCCGGCGAGGCTCTCGGCAATGCCCTGGACCGCCTGGGCGAGCTGACCGGTGGCGTTGGCGGCCTCGGAGACGCCGCCGATATTGCCCGCCATCTCGTGGGTCGAGACCGCCTGCTCCTCGACGGCGCTCGCCATCGCCAGGGTGAGCTTGGACAGTTCGTCCACCGCGGCCGTGATCATCTCGATGGCGCCGACCGCCTCGCCGGTCGCGCTCTGGATCGCCGAGACCTGCTGCGTGATCTCGCCGGTCGCCTTGGCGGTCTGCTCGGCGAGCGCCTTCACCTCGGAGGCCACAACGGCGAAGCCGCGGCCGGCGGTGCCCGCGCGGGCCGCCTCGATGGTGGCGTTCAGGGCGAGCAGGTTGGTCTGGTCGGCGATCGACTTGATCATGCCCACCACCGCGTCGACCTTGCGGGCGTTCTCGGCGAGCTGGCGCATGGTCGCGTCGGTGGTCCCCGCCTGGGCGGCGATCTGCTGCGCGCGCTCCGAGACCCGCCCGACCTGACCGGAGATCTCCTGGATCGCGCCGTTCATCTGCTCGGAGTTCGACGCGACCGACGACGCCTTGTGGCGCGCCGATTCGGCCGACTGCATCAGGCCCACGGCCGAGCTCTGCATCTCCTGGATGGCGGAGCCGACGGCCTCGACGACCCGCTTGACGTCGGCCTCCATGTTCACCTGCGCGGTGACGACCGCCCAGGTCAGCATCGGGCCGAGGTACTGCCCCTTCTCGTCGTTCACGGCCGTGACCCGCAGGTTGAGGGTCTCGGGCCCGACCTTGATCTTGGTGCTGTGCGGCAGCCGGCTCGCATCGGCCAGCATGGTGCGCTGGTGGCTGGGGTTCTTGTGGAAGATGTCGAACGAGCGGCCGAGCATGTCGTCGACCTTCACCGGCAGGTGCTGGTCGATCGTGCCGAGCGTCTTGCGCGACGTGGCGTTCATGTAGTCGATCTTGAAGTTGTCCTTCAGATCGGCCGTCATGACCGCCACCGGAACGTTGTCGATCATCGTCAGGAGCCGGTTGATCTCCTTCTTCTTGGCCGAGATGTCCGCGGCGAACTTGACGACCTTGATCGGCTTGCCGCGCGCGTCGAGGACAGGATTGTACGTCGCCTCGAGCCAGACCGAGTCGCCCTCCTTGTCGAGGCGCAGGAACTCGCCGGTGACGTACTGGCCGTCCTTCAGCTTGCTCCAGAACGCCGCGTAGTCGGCGGACTCGGCGTAGCTCTTGTCCACGAAGATGCGGTGATGGCGGTCCTGGACGTCGCTGAGGCCGTATTTCATCAATCGCAGGAAGTTCTCGTTCGCGTGAAGAACCGTTCCGTCCATCGAGAACTCGATGATTGCCAGCGAGCGATCGAGCGCGTCGATCTTGGCCTGGGCTTCATTGAAAACAGTGCGATTGAACATGGTACGGCTCGCGTTCCCCCGGTGTGGGGTATAGCGTCACAGCGTTAATGAATTCCTTATTTCGGCATTCGCCCAGATTAGGGATTGTCTGACGGAAAGCGAATGCTTGTAGCGCCGCGTTCTCTGCGCGCCCGTGTTCGGATCGACGCCATCATCGAGATTATATTCAAATATAAACGTAGTCAGGGCCGAAGCATGCGTGTGAATATTAGAACCAACCGCGCATGCGAAAGTATACGATCGGCGCGACCGCGCTGATGAGGATCAGGCCGAGCGCGTATGGGTATCCGAGCGCCCAATCTAGCTCGGGCATGTGCTTGAAGTTCATGCCGTAGATCGACGCGATCAGCGTCGGCGGGACGCCGACCACCGAGACGACGGTGAGGACGCGGAAGACGTTGTTCTGCTCGATGGTGATCAGGCCGAGGGCCGCGTCGAGCAGGAACTGCACGTTCTCGGCGAGCCGCGTCTCGAACTCGTCGAGGGATTCGATGTCCCGCTTGATCGTCTCGAAGCGCGCATCCTCCGGCAGGCCGAGGCTGTCGCAGGCCGCGGCGACGAACGGGATGATCCGTTCGAGCCCGAGCAGGCTCGACCGGATCTTGCCCAGAACCTTTCCGCGGTTGCTGATGCCCCGCAGGATCCGCCGCAGGGCGAGGTCGCGGCGCCGGGGCGGCGGGCTCTCCAGGCGCCGCCGCTCGGCGCCGCGGACGTCGAAGTCGAAGATGCGGGTCGAGAGCGAGTCGAGCTCGGAGCCCATATCCTCGAGGGCGTCGGCGAGGCTGTCGACCAGTTCCTCCAGCACGACGAGGAAGATCTCGCTCGGCGTCGTGCTGCCGTCGCCGTCGGCGACGCGCTTCGCGGACGCCTCGAAGGCGCGCAGGTCGTGGAAGCGGATCGTGACGAGGTGATCCTTGGTCAGCAGGAAGCCCAGCGGCTTCAGCTGCGACGCGCTCTGCTCGAACGTGATCATCGGTGTCGAGAGCGAGAGGCCGCCCTTCACCCGGCGCAGGCGACTCGACGTCTCGACTTCCGAGAGCGCCGCCCGCGACGGCACCCGCAGGCCGGTCGCGGCCTCGACCGCCGCGGCCTCCTCCGGCGTGGGGTCGTTCAGGTCGAGCCACACGGTGTCGCGCGCGATCGGGCTGCCGGGTCGCAGCGCGACCGGGCCTTCGGGTCCGTGCAGGCTCAGCATGAGAGCGCGTTATCCATGAGGGGGGAACGGGGCCGCCGGCGCGTCATCGCACCGTCGCGCGGGGGTGCGACAGCCTTGACTCGGAACCCGCCCGCGCCTATCTCGCGGCCGTCTTTGGCACTCGCCGAGACAGAGTGCTAACAGTCGAGTTTGCGAGCGGTCCCGCCGGCCGCATCAACGCCAACTCAAGACCTGAAGCAAGAGGGCAGCTCATGAAGTTCCGTCCGCTGCACGACCGCGTGGTCGTCCGTCGCATCGAGAGCGAAGAGAAGACCAAGGGCGGCATCATCATCCCGGACACCGCCAAGGAGAAGCCGCAGGAGGGCGAGGTCGTCGCCGTCGGGCCCGGCGCCCGCGACGAGCAGGGCCGCGTCAACGCGCTCGACGTCAAGGCCGGCGACCGCGTCCTGTTCGGCAAGTGGTCCGGCACCGAGGTCAAGATCGACGGTCAGGACCTCCTGATCATGAAGGAATCCGACATCATGGGCGTCGTCGCCCTCTGATCGGATCACCTGTCACCGCCCTTTGAGGCCGTCCCGGACTCGGGGTTCAACCACTAGCTAAGAGGCACACAATGGCAGCGAAAGACGTTCGTTTCTCCGCCGACGCCCGCGATAAGATGCTGCGCGGCGTCGACATCCTCGCCGACGCGGTGAAGGTGACGCTCGGCCCGAAGGGCCGCAACGTCGTGATCGAGAAGAGCTTCGGCGCCCCGCGCATCACCAAGGACGGTGTGACGGTCGCCAAGGAGATCGAGCTCGCCGACAAGTTCGAGAACATGGGCGCCCAGATGGTGCGCGAAGTGGCCTCGAAGACCAACGACATCGCGGGTGACGGCACCACCACCGCGACCGTGCTGGCCCAGGCCATCGTCCGCGAGGGCGCCAAGTACGTCGCCGCCGGCATCAACCCGATGGACCTGAAGCGCGGCATCGACCTCGCCACCCAGGCGGCCGTGAAGGACATCACCTCGCGCGCCAAGAAGGTCTCGACCTCCGACGAGGTCGCCCAGGTCGGCACGATCTCCGCCAACGGCGACAAGGAGATCGGCGAGATGATCGCCCACGCCATGCAGAAGGTGGGCAACGAGGGCGTTATCACGGTCGAGGAGGCGAAGACCGCCGAGACCGAGCTCGACGTCGTCGAGGGCATGCAGTTCGACCGCGGCTACCTCTCCCCGTACTTCATCACGAACGCGGAGAAGATGGTCGCCGAGCTCGAGGACCCCTACATCCTCATCCACGAGAAGAAGCTCTCGTCGCTCCAGGCCATGCTGCCGGTGCTCGAGGCGGTTGTTCAGACCGGCAAGCCGCTCCTGATCATCGCCGAGGACATCGAGGGCGAGGCTCTCGCCACCCTCGTCGTCAACAAGCTCCGCGGCGGCCTCAAGGTCGCGGCCGTCAAGGCGCCGGGCTTCGGTGACCGCCGCAAGGCGATGCTCGAGGACATCGCGATCCTGACCAAGGGCCAGATGATCGCCGAGGACCTCGGCATCAAGCTCGAGAACGTGACGCTCCCCATGCTCGGCCGCGCCAAGCGCGTGCGCATCGAGAAGGAGAACACCACGATCATCGACGGCGTCGGCGAGAAGTCCGACATCGAGGGCCGCATCTCGCAGATCAAGGCGCAGATCGAGGAGACCACCTCGGACTACGACCGCGAGAAGCTCCAGGAGCGTCTGGCCAAGCTCGCGGGCGGCGTCGCGGTGATCCGCGTCGGCGGCGCGACCGAGGTCGAGGTGAAGGAGAAGAAGGACCGCGTCGACGACGCCCTCAACGCCACCCGCGCGGCGGTCGAGGAAGGCATCGTCCCGGGCGGCGGCACCGCGCTGCTGCGCGCCAAGAAGGCGGTCGCCGAGCTGAAGTCCGAGATCCCGGACGTCCAGGCCGGCATCAAGATCGTCCTGAAGGCGCTCGAGGCCCCGCTGCGCCAGATCGCCCAGAACGCGGGCGTCGAGGGCTCGATCGTGGTCGGCAAGATCACCGACAACACCTCGTCGGAGACCTTCGGCTTCAACGCCCAGACCGAAGAGTACGTCGACATGATCCAGTCGGGCATCGTCGACCCGGCCAAGGTGGTGCGCACCGCCCTGCAGGACGCGGCCTCGGTCGCCGGCCTCCTGGTGACCACCGAGGCGATGGTCGCCGACGCGCCGAAGAAGGACAGCCCTGCTCCGGCCATGCCGGGCGGCGGCATGGGCGGCATGGACTTCTAAGTCCGAGCCACCCGTCGAGACGAAGGAAGGGGGTCGCCGCGAGGCGGCCCCTTTTCTCTTGGCGCCGGCTCGCCGCGGTGGCCCACGGGGCGCGGGCCGGTCAGAGGCCGCGACGCGGCGCCTGGGCCGCGAGACGCGCCCGCACGGTGGCGATCAAGGATTGCCGGACGCGCTCGGTCGCCTGGAACGGGATATCGAAGTTCAGGCTGTGGTAGATCAGGGACCGGATGCTGTCCTGATCCGGATCGTCCGCGCCTGTCTCCATGAAGTCGAGGATCCAGGCATGGATCGCCGCGTGGTCGGACGTGTCGGGATCATCGGCGAGGACCAAGTGGCCGCCGCGAATCCAGTCATCGCGCAGCGCCGCGGACACTTCGTCGGATGCAGGCATGCCCTCACCTCGCGGCTCTGCCCGGTCGGCCGGGACGATAGAGTTTCCGCGCGCGCCGATCCCGTTCTCCACCAGCGGTCGCGGAGCTTCGACGCCGCGTCACCTGTACGACGGCGCCTCGCCCGGCCGCGATGTGGCGCGGCGGCCCGGGCGGTGGGCGATCAACGAAAAACGGGACGGCTCGCGCCGTCCCGTTCAGGGGCCTAATTATCGGCCAAGGAAGATCGAAGCCAGTCGCTGGAGCAGGCCCCGCGGTGCGGGCGGAGGCTCGCTCTGCCCAGGACCGTCTCCGATCTAAGCGTTGGCGGCGAAGGGGTGCTGCGCCGAGTTGCGCTGCTCGGTGACCGTCGAGGCCTTCGGCTCGCCGTTCACGGCGCGCTGGATCGACAGCTTGGTGGCCTCGTAGTTGTACTTCTGGATCTTGGCGTCGTCAGCCGCCTCCCAGTGGATGAACACGCCGACCAGGATGTACAGGTCGTCGGCCTCGTCCGCCGGGATGATGCCCTCGGCCACCGCGTCCTGCACGGCCTTGGCAACGCCGTGCTGGGCCGGGCCGAACATCTGGACGGCCTGACGGGCGTCGTTGATGGTGACCTTGTTGAACATCAGGGTGTTCGGCTTGCACGGCAGGTTCGGCGCGATGACCGCGAGCAGGCTGGTGAAGCCGTGCTTGTTGTTCACGAGGCCGTTGCAGAAAGCCGTCTCGGCCGGCGAACCGCGCGGTCCGATGATGAGGTCGATGTGGGCGACCTCGTTGCCGTCGCCGACGAGCGCTTCGCCGACCTGAACCTTGGTGATCTTCGCCATTCGGTGTCTCTCCCTGGATTCCGAAATAGAGCCGCGCGCCGGGCGGTGCCGCGGCCGGGAAGCCATCCTTGTTATCGGCGCCCGACCATGCCGGCCGAGCCGGTTGGGCCGAGCCGGTTGGGCCGGACAGCGCGGCGGACCCTACAGCGGGCCCCTGCAGCTCACAACCCGCGCAAGGCCCTGACACGAAGGAATTTCCATCCGCCCGGCGCTATGGACACCGGATCGTGCACGCGGTTCAGGCCAGCCGGGCGCCGGCGCCCGCGAGCGCGTCCCAGAACAGCGTCGCGACGGTGAAATCCGCGCTCGTGCCGGGATTGATCGACCGCGCCTTCAGCGACGCGTCGAGGGCCAGCAGCGCGTCGACCGGCCGCGCGGCGAGGTCGATCTCGGCGAGTGCCGCCTCGGCCTCCCGGCGGACGCCCTCGGCCGCCTCCGCGCCGTGCTTGCGCGCGACGTGGCTGTCCGGGACGGCGCGCAGGAAGGCGAGGTGGATCGCGGTCGTGCACCAGGTCGGGTCGAGCCCGGCAACGCGGGCCGCGCGCAGGGCCGCGAGCCCGATCGCCCGCACGTCCGCGAAACCCGTGACGTAGGCGCGGGCGATCCGGTCCCGGTCGGCGGCCTCCGCCATGGCGTCGCGTAAGGAGCCGGGCGCCGCGTCGGCGACGTCGTGCCGGGCAGCTTCGCCGAGGCCGCCCGGATTCGCGCGGCGGATGCCCGCGAAGACGGCGTCCGAATCCGCGCCGTCCAGCGTGTCGAGCACCGCCGCGACGGTCCGGCCCTCCTCGGCCGCGACCGCGAGCGGCGCGCAGAGCAGCAGGATGCCGAGATTGGTGTTCTGGCCCACCGCCGCCACGGTGGCGGCGACGCCGTCGCGCACCCGCGCGCCGACGCCCGCGCCCGGGTGGGCCAGCGGCGGCGCCGAGACGTCGGCGCTCGTGACGAAATCCGCCAGCACCATGCGGTGGCCAGGCGCGTAGGCGTGGACGTTGCCGGGTTTGAGGGCGTCGAGCTCCGCGAGGCAGGCCGCCCGGTAGAGCGTGCCGATCAGCGCCGCGTCGAGGCCGCCCCCGCTCATGCCACCACGAGCCGGGGACGGCTGGCGCCGCGGGCTGCGGCGAGGAAGCCGCGCACCACCGCGGCGGCGATGTCGGTCTCGCAGACGGTCTGGAGCCCCGACCAGGCCGGCATGGAATTGACCTCGAGCACCGAGAACCCGCCCTCCCCGTCCTCGACGAGGTCGACGCCGGAATAGTCGACCCCGACCGCGGCGGCGGCGGCCTCGGCCAGCTCGGCGGCGGCGCGCGGCATCGCCCAGGGCAGCGGCCGGCCGCCCCGGTGGACGTTGGTGATCCAGCCGTCGCCCTCGCGGATCATGCCGGCGATCGCCCGGCCGTCGCAGACGAACACCCGGTAGTCGCGCCACAGGCCGTCCCGGCGCGGCACGTAGCGCTGGAGGTAGTAGACCCGGGCCACCGCCTCCTCGTCGGGCAGGTCCTCCGGGCGCTCGATCAGGGCGAGCCCCTCACCCTGCGAGCCGAACAGCGGCTTCAGGACCAGCGGCGCGCCCGGGCGCGCCTCGGCGGCGACCAGGGCGGCGGCCGCCTCGCGCTTCGAGAACACCCAGGTCGCCGGGGTCGGCAGGCCGGCCCGGTCGATCAGCAGCGAGGTCGCCGCCTTGTCGACCGAGCGCTCGATCGCGGTCGGCGCGTTCCAGACGGTGACCCCCGCGGCGACCAGGGCGTGCAGCACGCCGAGCCGCATCGTCGTCGCCTCGAAGGTGCCGCCCGCGATGGTCCGCATCAGCACGCCGTCCGGCAGCGCGTCGGCGAAGCCCGGCACGCGCAGCGGCTCGCCGCCGCCCGTGACCACGGCCACGTCGGCGAGGGAGAACAGCACCGGCTCGACGCCGCTCGCGCGCAGGGCCGCGAGCAGGCGGTTCTTGTGCCAAGTGCCGTTATCGGCCGCGAGCCCGATGCGCATGGGGGTCCTGATGGGGTCCTGATCGTCACGGGGCCGCCCGCCTCCGGGGCGGCCCGAGGTTCTGTCGCTCGGTGAATCGGACTGGGGGTCCCGCCGCGCGGGAGGGGCGCCCCGCGTGCCCTCAGGCGAAGGACGCGTCGACCAGTGTCGGCTCCAGGCGCCCGCCGCGGTAGGTGGCGCCGGAGCGCACCGACGTGACGATCGCCTCGGCCGGCGAGAACAGGGCGCCGTCGATCTTGTAGAAGTCGCCGTTCACCCGCGCGAAGATGTCGGCGAAGGGCGCGCCGTGGTCGCTCGAGGTCGTGGAGGGCAGCTGCTCGGCGAGCTGCCTGGCGTCGGCATCGTCGGCATCCACGAAGAGCTGGACCCGGCCGCCGTAGATGATCGCGTCGTTGGTGCGGCCCATCGCCTTGATGAAGTCCGGGTGGGGCGGCGACAGCGGCGCCGAGCCGATCCCGTCCACGATGGCGTGCAGGTCGAAGCCGACCGTGTGGGCCTTGTGGAGGGCGACCTCCAGGACGCGGGCCACGACCTGCGTGGAGCCGGCGAGGCTCTGGGTCGGCGCGAAGATGAAGGTCAGGTCCTCGGGCTTGAGGCCGGAGGCCTCCGCGACCTTGGCGACGACGCTCTCGGGCGGGCCGCCGGCCGCCTCCAGAACGAGGGCGGTCTTGGTGGCGGAATCGCGGAAGCCGAGCTCCTGGTACAGCTCCTCGACGGCCGCCACCGCGCGGCCCGGGCCGGAGCCGAGGGCGAAGAAGCCGGAATCCCCGGTCTCGTCCGCGAGGCTCCAGCCGGCGTACTGGCTGCCGAGGCAGGCGAGCACCGGGTCGGCGGAATGGACCGTCACCGAGTACGGCCAGGACGCGATCGGCCCGCTCGGCGCGATGGTGACGGTGCCGAGGCCGCCGAGGCAGATCTCGGCGATGCGCCGCCCGGCCTCGATCGAGCCCCGCGCCTGCGCGCCGGCATCGACCATGCGGGCGCCGCCGGCGGCCTGCGACACGGAGAGCCGCAGCGTCGCGGCGTCGGCCACGAGCCGCTCGACCAGGGGGCCTGAGAGCGCGTTGATGCTGGGATAGGACGGGCTGGCACTCATGACGGGGCTTCCTCGGGGTGTGTTTTCTTCGCCGCGCAGACGGCCCGCAGGTGTGCCGTCCGCGTTTCCAACAGGGCGAGCACCTCCGCCCGGTCCGCGCCTTCGGCCAGCACCGTGCAGAGCGGCGCGTCGCGGCGGACCACCGAGCCGGGGCACGGGCGGTCGCGCACGCAGTCCGGCCAATCGAGGTCCGGCACAGGCGCAAGCTCACGGTCCGCGTAACAGATCTGCGCGGCCGCCGCATCCGCCGGATGCGGTCCGGGCTCCGGCATCGTGCCGAGGCAGGCCGCGATGTGGGCCGCGAGCAGCGGCGTCCCGCGCCGGTCGAGGACGTCGAGGGTCGCGCCGGGCCTCGGGTTGATCTCCGTGAGCCACCAGTCGGTCCCGTCGACCAGCAGGTCGGCGCTGACGAGGCCGCGCAGGCCGGTCGCGGCGACGATCCGCTCGGTCCCGGCGGCGACGGCCTGCGCGACGTGGGCGGGGAGCGCCGGGGCTTCCCCGGCGCCGCGGGCGAGCGCCCCGGCGTAGCGGAATGGGCGGATCGGCGACGGCGCGCACCACTGCTCGGTGACCGCGAGGACGCGGATCGCGCGGCCGTCGGCGAGGACGTTCAGGGCGTGGGGCCGCCCCGGCACGCGCGCCTGGAAATAGTGGCCCGCCGGCGCGGGCGACCGGGTGGCCGGCCGGATGTGGCTGCCGCCGGAGCCCCCGATCCGCTTGACCAGCCAGCCCGCGGGGTCCGCCGGCGGCGCGGCCGTCACGGCCGGATGCGGCACGCCGAGGCGCGCGCACAGGGCCGCGAAGGCCACGGGATCCTTCAGGGCGGCGACGGTCCCGGCCGAGGCGCCGATGAGCCGGTGCCGCGCGGAGAGGCGCGCGATCAGGTCGGGGGCATCCTCGAAGCCGCTGCCCAGGATCAGGCCGACCGGGTTCCCGGCCAGCGCCGCGAGGTCGTCGAGCGCCGCCAAGGTGGCGTCGGCGGCGGGGCCGGTGCCGAAGCGGCCCGGCAGTGGCCGGTAGGCCTCGGCCAGCGCGCGGGTGTCGGAATCGCCGAACAGGTCGGCGACGTAGGGCCGAAGCCCCGCGCGCCGCGCCGCCTCGGCCAGGGTGCGCCCGGCCTGCGCGGCGATCAGGACCGCGTCCGCCATCGGCATCCGGTCCGGGAGCGGCCTAGCCGGCGATCTCCACGGCGAGCTCGTAGGCGTCGCGGAAGTCGAGGCACAGCGGCGTGTCGGAGGCGAGCATCCGGTCGAACAGGCGCCGCTGCGTCTTGTACTTCACGTCGCCGACGGCCAGCGCGCCGATGCCGACCCCCTTGCCGGTGGGCAGCGCGACGTCCACCGCGTTGACGTCGATCCCCGCGATGCCGGCGGGCGGCACGGCGTTGACGTCGGACGCCACGAGCAGCTTCGGCGCGGATTTCAGATCCTCCGCGGTGAGGATCGGGATGCCCGCCGGGCCGGCTGAGAGGATGACGTCGGCGTCGCGGATGGCCGCGCGCCGATCGTCGGGCGTCGTGCCGTCGACGGCGCCGACCTCGATGCCGAAGCGCCATTTCATCGTGAAGGCGATCTTCGAGACGCGCTCCTCGCCGTCGTGGCCGACCAGGACTGTGGTCGCGCCCTGCAGGGCGCCGATCACCGCGGCCACGTAGGCGACGACGCCCGCGCCGCCGAAGATCACGATGCGCTTGCCCTTGAGGTCGGTGTTGAACTTCTGCCGCAGGGCGCGGGAGACCTGCGCCACCATGGCGGCGCCGGTGGTGAACGAGCCCGCCGGGTCGGCGAACACGTGGTTCACGAAGGGCGGCACGAAGGCCTTCTTGGCGCGGTCGACCATGTCGAGGGCGTCCTCGGCGTTCTTGCCGCCGATGAAGATGCCCGTCCGCGTCCCGTCGGCCGGCGACCGCGAGAAGATCGAATCCTGCGTCAGGGTGACGACGTCGGCGAGGCTGACCTCCGCGTAGGTCACCACCGTCTCGAAGCCGGCATCCACGGCCATGTTCACGTCGAACGGGCTCATGTGCCGGAGCGGCGTCAGCATGTGGAGGATCGAGCGGGCCATGGAATCCTCGTGCGGCGCGCGAGACGAGAGGCGCCTTCCCTCCGTCCAAACCCGGAGCGGCGCCCCGGGTCAAGCCCGGGGCGGCCGGCTCACGCCGGACCGGTTACCGAAGCGCCACCGTTGCGCCCCCGGGCGATGACGAACCGGAGGGGGCCGCCCCGGTCGAGGCCGGCCACCAGGGCGCGGGCCTCGGCCTCGGACGGAACCAGCGCGAAGCCGGTCGGCCCCCAGGAGGACTGGCCGTAGCCCGCGATGCCCCGCGCGGCGACGGCGGCGAGCGCCTCCGCCACCGCGGAACTGGCGTAGCGGCCGCCTTGATGAGGCGCGAAGTGGTCGCCGATCAGCGTCTGGATCCGGGTGATGCCGGCGCCGAAGCCCTGCGGCTCCGCCAGGGCGACGGCGGGCAGCACCTGCATCAGCGCGATCCGGCAGATCTCGGCCGCCTGCGCCTCGGGAAAGCGCGGCAGGTCGCGGAAGGCCTCGACCTCGCGCGTCCCGTGCACGCCGGCCATGCTCGGATCGAGGATCAGGACGATCCGCCAGGCCTCGGGATAGGGCAGGCGCGCGATCACCGGCGGCGGCCCGCCATCCGCGCCGCGGCCGCCGTCGACGACGAGGCCGCCCTCGGTGAAGGCGCACAGGCCGACGCCGGACCGGTTGCCCCGGTCCAGGGTCGCCGCGAAGGCCTCCGCCGCGAAGGGCTCGCCGTTCAGGCGCGCCATCGCGGCGGCCACCGCGAGGGCGAGTTGCGTGCCGGAGCCGAACCCGGCATGGGCCGGGATCACCCGCTCGACCGCGACGGCGACGTCCCCGCCCCGCCCGAGATGGGCGGCGGCGGCCTCGACGTAGCCGCGCACCCGGTCGGATTCCGGGCCCGTGACGGTGGGCCGGGCCGCCCGGCGGGCGGTCAGGACCAGGGACGGCGCGTCGATGGCCAGCCCGATGCTGCCGAAGCGCCGGCCGAGCCCGCCATGCAGGTCCAGGAAGCCGAAATGCAGCCGCGCCGGCGCCTCGACCCGCACGGCACCGTCCGCCGTCGCCTCGTTCCGTTCGGGGACCTCGCCCAACGCTCTTCCCTCGAATCCCGCCTCGAATCCCGCAGGTCCGGCCCCTGCGCGGCGCGCTTTTCACACGCGGCCCGGACCCGGGCAACGTGGACGCGCGCGGATCGTGCCCGCCGACGGCGCAGGACTGATCGATCGCGGAGAGCGCGCGCGGCGGTGAAGCGATACCCGCGATTCACTTCCCGACGCGCATCGCCGCCGAACCCCCTTGCCGCGGTGCGCGGATGAAGGCAAACCTAGGCCCGCGACGGCGCGCCGAGTTTGCCGCCTGCCCGGACATGCCGGGCGGATGAGCCATTCCGATTCGGTGGGGAACCCTCGGGCTCGAGGGGCACCCGCTTCGTCCGGTCTTACGGCCGTCGCCCGCTCCGAAACCAAGCAAGAACGTTGCGAGAGGGAGCATGGCAGCCTGGGTGAAGGGTGGCGCGACGGACGCGGGCACCGCCATCGAGGCGGCCGCATCCCTCCTCGCCAGTGCGCGCGCGCCGGTGATCGCCGGCCTCAGCGCCGACGTGGCCGCGATCCGCGCGGCCTACGATCTCGCGGGGCGCATCGGCGCCTCCGTCGACACCGCCGGCTCGGCCGGCACCTACGCGGACCTCGGAGCGCTGAGCCGGGTCGGGGCGCTGACCTCGACGCCCGCCGAGGCCGTCGGGCGCGCCGACGTGGTGCTGGTGGTCGGCGCCGCCCCCTGGCAGGCGCCGCTCCTGAAGCGCCTCGTCGACGGCAAGCCCGGCCGCGGTCGCGCCGCCGGGTCGGACCGCACCCTGCTGGCCGTCGGCGCCAACGCCACCGCGTCCCTGTCCTGGCCGGCCGAGGGCGGGCTGACCGAGGCGGTCGGCGTGCTGCGCGCCCACGCCCGCGGCCACCTCGCCGGCGATGATCTCCCCGGCCAGATCGCCGCCCGGCTCGCCGCCGCGCAGTACGGAATCCTCCTCTACGACGCCGCCGAACTCGGCGAGGTCGGCATCGAGATGCTCCAGGGCCTCGCCATGGAGCTCAGCGAGACGACCCGCTGCTTCACCCTCGCGGTCGGCGGCACCGGCCAGGACCGGGCGGTGGTGCCGGTCTCGGCCTGGCTCACCGGGCAGGCGCCGCGCAGCGGCTTCGGGCGCCGCGTGCCCGAGCACGATCCCTGGCGCTTCGACGCTGCCCGGCAGGTCGCCGCCGGCGAGGTCGACGCCGTTCTCTGGCTCGGCGCCGTCCCGGTGTCGCGCCCGGACTGGCTGTCGAACGTCCCCTCCGTCGCGCTGGTCGCGGACGGTGAGGCCGGGGCCGCCGAGGTGGTGATCGCGGTCGGCCAGCCCGGCCGCGACCACGGCGGCGTGTTGTGGAACGAGCAGCGGGCCGCGCTGACCTTCTGGCCGGCCTCGTCGCCGTCGGATCTGCCGTCGGCCGCGTCGGTGCTGGGTGCCCTGAAGGAGCGCCTGGTCACGGGCCCGGCCGCGTCGAGGAGTGAACCCGCATGCTGAGCGTGATCCGGGGCGGGCGCGTCGTCGATCCGACCGCGTCCCGCGATTCCGTGGGCGACGTCTGGATCGAGGACGGCCGCGTGATCGATCCGCCGGGCCGCGAGCCTGACGCCGTGATCGACGCCGCGGGCTGCGTGGTGATGGCCGGCGGCGTCGAGGTGCACTCGCACATCGCCGGCGGCAACGTGATCACCTCGCGGCTGCTGCTGCCGGACCTCTACGTCAGCGAGGCGGCGCCCGACGGCCATTCCTTCGCCCACGCGGGCGGGGCGGCGGCCTGGATCGGCTCGACCTACGCGCGGATGGGCTACACCACGGCCGTCGAGCCGGCGATGCCGCCAACCCACGCGCTGGGCACGCAGCTCGAGCTCGCCGACATCCCGCTGCTCGACCGCGGCGCCCTCACCGTGATGGGCAACGACGACCAGCTCCTGCAGCTCCTGCGCGAGGGCCAGGGCGGCAATGCCGTGCGCGACCTCGTCGCCCTGTCGGTCGCCCAGTCGCGCGGCCTCGGGGTCAAGTGCATCAACGCCGGCGGCGCCTCGGCCTTCAAGGACGGGGCCCTGCGCCTCTCCCTCGACGACGAGATCCCCTGCTACGGGCTCTCGACCCGGCAGATCATGGGTTCGCTCCTCGACGCGGTCGAGCAGATCGGCGTCCCGCACCCGCTGCACGTCCACTGCAACAACCTGGGCCTGCCCGGGGCCGACGACAGCTTCATGGCGACGCTCGACGCGGCCGAGGGACGGCGCATCCACTTCGCCCACGCGCAGTTCTACGCCTACGGCGCGGTCGACCCGGCCAATCCCGGCACCGGCGGCTTCCGCTCGGCCGCCGAGCGGATCGCGCAGGCGATCACCGACAACCCGAACGCCACCCTCGATATCGGGCAGGTCGTGTTCGGCCAGACCGTGACGGTGTCCCTCGACATCCTCCGCCAGTTCGCCGGCCGGAAGGGCGCCAAGCCGAAGAAGTGGGTCCTCAACGCGGGCGACGCCGAGGGCGGCGGGGTGGTGCCGTTCCTGTACCGGCCCCGGGGCCCGACCAGCTCGCTGCAATGGGCGATCGGCCTGGAGATCATGCTGCTCTCCACCGACCCGGAGCGGACGATCCTGACCACCGACCACCCGAACGGCGGCCCGTTCACCCAGTACCCGCGCATCATCCACCTGCTGATGGACAAGTCGGAGCGCGACCGCGAGATCGCGACGCTGCCGAGCGTGGTCGGCGAACGGTCGAGCCTCCCGGGGCTGGAGCGCGAGTACACGCTCTCGGAGATCGCGCAGCTGACCCGGTCCGGACCGGCGAAGCTCCTCGGCCTCGCCGACCGCGGCCACCTGCGGGCCGGCGCCCGGGCCGACGTCGCGGTCTACCGCGACGACGCGAACCGCACCGCGATGTTCACCGCCGCCAAGCTCGTCCTCAAGGACGGCGTGCCGATCGTCGAGGACGGCGAGGTCGTGGAGTGGCGCGCCGGCCGCACGCTGTCGCTGACCGTCGAGTCCGACAAGGCCATGGCGAGGCGCGCCGACACCTACCTCACGGAGCGGTTCGGCGAGGGCCTCGACAGCTTCGCCGTGCCCGACGCGGCCTTCGCCGAGGGCCGGGAGAACTTCGAGGCGGTGCCATGCCGGGCGTGATCAGCGGGGCGAGCCGCGGGAAGTACGATGTCTGACCTCACCCTCAACGGCATCCCGGTCGTCGACACCTTCGCGGAGGCGTTCGACGTGGCCGGCACGGCCATCATCGTCACGAACGACACCGCCAAGTGGGCGATGATCGCCGCGACCACGATGACCGGCTTCGCCACCTCGGTGATCGGCTGCGGCGCCGAGGCCGGCATCGACGCCGAGCTGTCGCCCGAGGAGACGCCGGACGGCCGGCCGGGCGTGCGCATCCTGCTGTTCGGCTTCGAGCCGAACGGCCTCAAAGACCAGCTGATCAAGCGCGTCGGCCAGTGCATCCTCACCTGTCCGGGCACCGCCTGCTACGCGGGCGTCGACGGGCCGACCAAGATCAAGCTCGGCGGCGCGATCCGCTATTTCGGCGACGGGTTCGCGGTGGCCAAGCGCCTGCCCGACGCCACCGGCAAGGCCCGGCGCTACTGGCGCATTCCGGTGATGGACGGCGAGTTCCTCTGCGAGGATTCGGTCCGGGCCGTCGACGGCGCGGTCGGCGGCGGCAACCTGCTGTTCCTCGGGCGGAACCACGCCGAGACGCTCAAGGTCGCCGAGATCGCCGTCGAGGCCGCCAAGGCGGTCCCGGGCGCGATCCTGCCGTTCCCGGGCGGCATCGTCCGCTCCGGCTCCAAGGTCGGCGGCCGGACCAAGGGCATGATGGCCTCGACGAACGACGCCTACTGCCCGACCCTGAAGGGCCGCGCCGGCTCGGCGCTCCCGGCCGAGTGCGGCGTGGTGCTGGAGATCGTGATCGACGCCCTCACCTCGCAGGGCGTGTCCGACTCGATGCGCGCCGGCCTGCACGCCGCCACCGAGATCGGCGGCAAGCACGGCCTGATCGCCGTCACGGCCGGCAATTACGGCGGCAATCTCGGCCGCCACCACTACCACCTGCGCGACCTGATCGCGCGCGACAGCGCCAAGCCGGAGGGCTGAGCCGTGAGCACCCTCACCCTGCGCGCGGCCCCGCCCGAGCGCCTGGACCTCCTGAACGTCAACCCGCGGGCGCTCGGCCGCCTGTCCCAGGGCGAGGCCGAGCGCCTCGAGATCGGGACGACCCGGACCGGCGTGCGCCTCGGCGACTGCTTCGCGGTTGCGCTGGACGGCTCCGACACCCTGACCATCGAGGGCGGCCACGAGCGCCTCGACCGGGTCGGGGCGTCGCTGTCCGAAGGTACGATCCGGGTGACCGGCGATGTCGGCCAGCGCCTCGGCGCCGGCATGGCGGGCGGCAGCCTGACCGTCACCGGCCATGCCGGGCCCTACGCGGCCTCCGGCGCCACCGGCGGCACGATCACCGTCGAGGGCGATGCCGGGGATTATGCCGGCGGCGCGGTCTACGCCGCGAAGGCCGGCCTCGACGGCGCGACGCTGATCATCCGCGGCAGCGCCGGCGCCCATCTCGGCGACCGGATGCGGCGCGGGACGATCGTGGCCGGGCGCGCGGGCGCCTTCGCGGGCTCGCGCATGATCGCCGGCACCCTGGCGGCGCTCGCGGTGGGCGATCATCCCGGCTTCGGCATGCGCCGCGGGACGCTCCTCGTCGGCAGCCACGGCCGGATCTCGCCGACCTTCGTGGAGACCGGGACGCACGACCTCGTGTTCCTGCGGCTGCTGGCCAAGGCCCTGCGCGGCCTCAGCGCCGAGCACGCCGACCTCCTCGGCAAGCCGCTGCGCCGCTATTCCGGCGACCTCGCGACGATCGCCAAGGGCGAGATCTGGGTCGCGGCCTGACGCCGCCTGGGCAAGGGGCGTGGACGCGTCCTATGCTCCCCGCCAAGCCGGCCCGCACGAGGCCGGCAGCCCGGGGAGGCGCCCATGCTGCTTCTGCTGTCGATCTGTCTCGTCGCCCAGCCCTCGACCTGCCGCGAGGACCGGATCGAGATGTCCTTCGAGAAATCGAGTCCCTTCGTTTGCCTGCGCAACTCGCAGAGCGCGCTCGCGACGTGGCAGGCGGCCCACCCGGAATGGCACGTGGAGCGGTGGCGCTGCGCCGCGAAGGGCAGCCTGCCGAAGGATCTGTGACGGGTCCTTGGTTCGGCGCTCCGGCGGTGCCATGCTCGGGCCCGCCTGCACGGCGGGATTGAGGGCGGGACGGGGACGATGCGCTCGCTGAAGGTCCGCTTCGCGCTGCTGCTCGGCGGCACCGCCATCGTGGTGATGCTGGCCGCTGCGGCCGCGCTGGCCGCGATCGGCGCGGCGGAGCGCACCGTCGACCGGACCCTCGAGGCCCAGCGGCGCCTGGAGCTGCTGGCCGAGCTGTCCGGCCGCCTCACGCAGTTCGGTCTCGCGGCGGTGGAGACGGTCGGCAATCCCGACGGCCAGCCCGAGGCGATGGCGATCGCCCGCGACAACGCCGACCGCGCCCTGACCACCGTGGACGAGGCGCTCGCCAAGAGCTTCCCGCCGAGCGACGACCCGGCCGACCGGATGCAGTACGCCGCCCGCACCCGTCCCATGGCGCAGCTGCGCGCGGCGCGCGCGGTGCTGGACCGGCAGGTGTCGCTGATCAGCCGCCAGACCGAGCCGGAGCGGCGCCAGGACGCGATCAAGGGCGCGCTCAACGGTTTCGGTGCCATGACCGGGCAGCCGCTCTCCTTCCTGATCGAGGCCGAGCGGCGCAGCATGGCGCTCGGTTCCGAGGAGGCCCGGGCGCTCTCGGAGCGCCTGCGGGTGGCCGCGGCCGCCGCGGTGGCCGCGGCCCTGGTGCTGCTGGCGATCCTCTACCGCGGCGTCACCCGGCCGACCCTGGCCCGCATCGAGGAGGTCCGCCGCGCCGCGAGCGCCATCGGCCACGGTGCCCTGGACACGCGCCTCTCCGTCGCCACGCGGGACGAGCTCGGCCTGCTCATGACCAACGTCAACCGCATGGCCGCCCGCCTCGCCCGGCGGGAGTCGCGGGTCGCGGCCGACCGCGCGGCGCTGGAGGACACCGTGGCGGCGCGGACCGCGGATCTGCGCGCCGCCAACGCCCGACTCGAGGCCGTCGATCAGTCCCGCCGCCGCTTCTTCGCCGATGTCAGCCACGAGCTGCGCACGCCGCTGACGGTGATCCTGGGCGAGTGCGACCTCGCCCTGCGCGGCGCGTCCCGGGGCGCCGATCCGGGACCGGTCTTCGCGACGATCAAGAAGCGGGCGCAGCGCCTCAAGCTGCGCGTCGAGGACCTCCTGCGCGTCGCGCGCTCGGAATCCGGCGAGATCGCGTTCGACAAGCGCCGTCTGGGTCTGGCCCAGGTCCTCGCGGAGGCGGTGGACAACATGAGCTCCGAGGCGGCGCGCCGCCGCGTCGGCCTCACCCTCGATCCCGGCTGCCGGGACGTCGAGTGCCTCGCCGACCGCGAGTGGATGCGCCAGACGGTCGAGAGCCTCGTCGACAACGCGCTCCGCCACGCCGCCGGCCTCACCCGGGTCGAGGTCGCCCTGTCGGCAGGGCCCGGGCTGGTCGGACGGATCACCATCACGGATGACGGACCGGGCTTCGGCGCGTCGGAGGACGCGCTGTTCGAGCGCTTCAAGCGCGGCTCGGGCGCCGGACCGGACGAGACCGGGTTCGGCATCGGGCTCGCGCTGGCGCGGTGGATCGTGGAGCAGCACGGCGGCACGATCCGGCTCGGTCCCGGGGCGGACGGGCGCGGGGCCCGGGTCACCCTGGACATCCCGGCCTGCGATCCGGCATGGGAGACGGGCCCGGTCGACGGCGCAGCCGTTGGCGCCGAATTGGGCGCTCAACTGGGCGCGCAGGTGAAGGAGTCGGCCGCATGACGCGGATCCTGATCGTCGAGGACGATATCGACATCCGCGGCCTCCTCGCCCGGGGTCTCGAGGCCGAGGGATTCGAGGTCGGGACGGCGGCTTGCGTCGACGAGGCCCTGAAGGCCGCCCACGACCCGGCCCCCGGCGCCGTGCTGCTCGACATCAACCTCCCGGACGGTTCGGGCCACGACGTCTGCCGGTCCCTGCGCGAGGGCGGCTTCCCGGGCGCGATCCTGTTCCTCTCGGCCCGCGACGAGATCCGCGACCGGGCCGAGGGCCTGGCGCTCGGCGCCGACGACTACATCATCAAGCCCTTCGAGTTCGACGAGCTGGTGGCCCGCCTGCGCACCCACCTGATGCGCCGCGAGCAGGCGGAGGCGCCGCGCTCGCGCATCACCGCCGGCAAGCTGATGCTCGACCTCGAGACCCGGCAGGCGAGCTGCGGCGAGGCGAGCGCCCGCCTCACGCCCCGCGAGGCCGACCTCCTCGCCATGCTGATGGAGAATATCGGCAAGCCGGTCTCGCGCGCCGACATCTTCGACCGGCTGTGGGCCAGCCAGGGCGGGCTCTCCCTCAACGTGGTCGACGTCTATATCGGCTACCTGCGCTCCAAGATGGCCGATTTCGTGCGCTACGGCGGGCCCGGCCTCGTCACCGTGCGGGGTAAAGGTTTCATGCTGGAACTGCGCGGTCCCGACTTCCGGCAGTAGGCCCCTGTACTTTAGTCGCAGGTCCGCCCATTTCGCGATGGGTTCCGGACGCTTAGGAAGTCTCTCACGAAAAATTTGGGAGGATCCGGCAACTTAGTGCTTGAAGCCCGCGCGTGAATCGTCGATACCTCTCCGGCGCCGGAAATGAGAGCGCCATCAGTGTCTTAGGGTCCTCTTAGGAACCGCGTGACACTCGGTGTAGATGTTGCCTGAGGAGAAACACCATGAAGTGGGCTGCCCCGATCGTGTCCGAGATCTGCGTCGGCATGGAAGTGACGAGCTACGAGTCGGCCGAGATCGACACCTTCAACTGAGTTTCACGGGCCGGGGATCTCGGGAGCCGCACCATGCGCGTCGTGATCCTCGGTTCCGCGGCCGGCGGCGGCCTTCCCCAGTGGAATTGCCGCTGCCCCATCTGCACGCTGGCGCGGTCCGAGCCGGACCGGGTGCGGCCCCGGACCCAGTCGAGCATCGCGGTCTCCGCGGACGGGTCGGATTGGCTGCTGATCAACGCCTCGCCGGATATCCGGCAACAGCTCTTCGACAATGCGCAGATGCATCCGCGCGAGGGCCTGCGCCACTCGCCGATCCGCGCCGTGCTCCTGACCAACGGCGACGTCGACCATGTCGCGGGTCTCCTGACCCTGCGCGAAGGTCAGCCTTACACCCTCTACGGCACGCGCGGGATCCTCGATTCGGTCAACGCCAACCGCGTCTTCGACGTGATGGCCGAGGGCGTCGTCGCCCGTCAGCCGATCGGCATGGACCAGCGCTTCGAGCCCCTCCCCGGCCTGTCGGTCACCCTCTTCCCGGTCCCCGGCAAGGTGCCGCTCTGGCTCGAGGACGAGACCATGCAGATCGGCGCCGAGACCGAGACCACGGTCGGCGCCCTGATCGAGGCCGGCGGCCGGCGGCTCGCCTACATCCCCGGATGTGCCCGGGTGACGGACGGTCTGCGCGCGCGGATCGCGGGCGTCGACGCGCTGCTGTTCGACGGAACCGTCCTGCACGACGACGACATGATCCGGGCCGGCGTCGGCACCAAGACCGGCTGGCGCATGGGCCACGTGCCGATGCGCGGCGAGAACGGTTCGATCGACGCCCTGGCTTCGGTCGAGATCGGGCGCCGCGTCTTCGTGCACATCAACAACACGAACCCGGTCCTGGTCGAGGGCTCGCCGGAGCGGGCCGATGTCGAGGCGGCCGGCTGGACCGTGGCGCATGACGGGCTGAGCCTGACGCTCTAGGGCGGGGCGCCGACGGCCCGCCGGATCTGGGCGCCGCGGCCGAATGCGCGGCCGACGGGCGCCGTCGACGGTTGGGCGCCCGGGGGGACGGCACTATATCGTGGCTGAGCCCGGACAGTCGCCCCGCGCACGAGGGCGGGATCGGAACACAGGAAACGCGACCTGAGGACGGACGCCGGACACGCCATGAACGCCATTTTCCCGACCCCCGATGCCGCCGACAGCCAGCGTCTCCTGAGTCCCGAGGAACTGGAGGCGGCCCTGCGCGACATCGGCGCGCGCCGCTACCACAACCTGCACCCGTTCCACCGGCTGCTGCACGACGGCAAGCTGTCGAAGGACCAGGTCCGGGCCTGGGCGCTGAATCGCTACTACTACCAGGCGATGATCCCGGTGAAGGACGCCGCCGTGCTGGCGCGGATGACCGACGCGTCGCTGCGGCGGATCTGGCGCCAGCGGATCGTCGACCACGACGGCGACCACGAGGGCGACGGCGGCATCGAGCGCTGGCTCAAGCTGGCCGAGGGCGTCGGCTTCGACCGCGACTACGTGCTGTCGACCCGCGGCATCCTGTCGGCCACGAAGTTCTCGGTCGAGGCCTACGTCCACTTCGTCTCCGAGCGGTCGCTCCTGGAGGCGATCGCCTCGTCGCTGACCGAGATGTTCTCGCCGACGATCATCTCCGAGCGCGTCGCCGGGATGCTGAAGAACTACGACTTCATCACCAAGGACACGCTGGCCTATTTCGACAAGCGCCTGACCCAGGCACCGCGGGACGCGGATTTCGCCCTGGACTACGTCAAGCAGCACGCCACGACGCCGGAGCTGCAGCGGCAGGCGATGGCGGCGCTGACGTTCAAGTGCACCGTGCTGTGGACGCAGCTCGACGCCCTGTACTTCGCCTACGTGGCCCCCGGCATGGTCCCGCCGGACGCGTGGCAGCCCGGTGAGGGTCTGGTCGCAGAGGTGTCGCCGGCCCGGCCGGGTGCGACCGGCGGGAAGATGGCGGCCGGCGACCGCCCGCGGCTGCCGCGCGGCGTCCGGCTGCGCAACGACGAGACCCGCGGCAAGTGGGTCCTGCTCGCACCCGAGCGCACCTTCGACCTCGACGACAACGCCGTGGCGGTCCTGAAGCTCGTGGACGGCGCGCGCAGCGTCGCCGACATCGCGGACGAGCTGGGCAAGACCTACGCGGCCGATCCCCGCGCCATCGAGGCCGACATCCTGGTGATGCTCGACGGCCTCGCGGAGAAACGGGTTCTCGAGCGATGAACGCGCTGACGCCGAACCGCCCCGACGCCCCGGCCCCGGTCGGTCTGCTCGCCGAGCTGACCCATCGCTGCCCGCTGCGCTGCCCGTACTGCTCGAACCCGCTGGAGCTCGACCGCCGGTCGGGCGAGCTCGACACGCGGACGTGGCAGCGCGTGCTCGGGGAGGCCGCGGCGCTCGGCGTCCTGCACGTGCACCTGTCCGGCGGCGAGCCGACGGCGCGCAACGACATCGTCGAGATCACCAAGACCTGCGCCGATCTCGGCCTGTACTCGAACCTGATCACCTCCGGCGTCGGCGGGGCGCTCGCCAAGCTGCAGGACCTCTACGACGTCGGGCTCGACCACGTTCAGCTGTCGGTGCAGGGCGTCGACGCGCAGAACGCCGAGAAGATCGGCGGCCTGAAGAACGCCCAGCCGCAGAAATTCGCGTTCGCCGCCAAGGTGGTCGAGCTCGGCCTGCCCCTCACGCTGAATTCGGTGATCCACCGCGGCAACATCCACGAGGTGGCGGGCTTCATCGATCTCGCGGTGAAGATGGGCGCCAAGCGGCTCGAGGTGGCGCACACGCAGTATTACGGCTGGGCCTACGTCAACCGCGCCGCCCTGATGCCCGACAAGGCGCAGGTCGACGAGTCGATCCGGATCGTCGAGGCGGCCCGGGAGCGCCTGAAGGGCCAGCTCGTCATCGACCTCGTCGTGCCCGACTACTACGCGAAGTACCCGAAGGCCTGCGCGGGCGGCTGGGGCCGCAAGCTGATGAACGTCACGCCCCAGGGCAAGGTCCTGCCCTGCCACGCGGCCGAGACGATCCCGGGGCTGGAGTTCTGGAACGTCAACGACCGCTCGCTCGGCGAGATCTGGCGCGACTCGCCGGCCTTCACGGCCTATCGCGGCACCGACTGGATGAAGGAGCCCTGCCGCTCCTGCGACCGGCGCGAGAAGGACTGGGGCGGCTGCCGCTGCCAGGCACTCGCGCTCGCCGGCGACGCGGCCGCCACGGACCCGGCCTGCTCGCTCTCGCCGCTCCACGCCAAGGTGCGGGCGCTCGCCACCGAGGAGGCGGCCGAGAACCCGCCCGACTACGTCTACCGGACGATCGGCAGCAACGTCCGGTCGCCGCTCAAGGAGGAAGTGAACTCGTGAGAAGTCTTGTCGTGAGGGGCCTCGCCGCGACGTCGGTCGCGCTGGCCCTGGCCGCGCTGCCGGCCCTCGCCGAGGACGCGCCGAAGCCCGCCACCGTTACCCCGGCGAATGCCGCCGCCCCGCCCTCCGCGGCGGATCTGCTGTTCGACCAGCCGCACATGAAGAACACGGCGCCGGGCTCGACGCTGACCTACGATTACCTGCGCCGCTCGGGGATCTCCAAGGGGCCGTTCGGGGCGCCGCTGGAGGACACGGTCCAGCTGAAGGTGACGCCGGGGAAGACCGCCGAGGGCCGCGACATCAGCGTCGTGATGTTCTCCGGGCTAAACCGGATGCCGGCCGGTCCGTTCGAGGATATGTCCGGCAACCCGGTCGTCTCGCTGTTCCTGGAGAACCATCTCCGGGCCGTCGCGAAGGTGCTGGAGGCGAACCCGCGCTACCTCAAGCTCGCGATCCGCAAGGGCCTGCGCGAGAAGGCGACGGTGACGCCGACCAAGGTGGATATCGGCGGCCGCGAGGTCGACGGCTGGCGCGTGGTCACGAAGCCGTTCGCGGGCGACGCGATGGCGCAGCGCATGCGCGGCATGGACGACATGACCTATACCTTCGTCACCGCGCCCTCGGTCCCGGGCGAGATCGTCTCGATCGAGGCGTCGTCGAAGAGCCCGGACGGCGGCGAGCTGCTTGAGGAGAAGTTGAGCTATGATCAGAAGGCTGGCTGAACGGGGCGCGCTGGCCGCCCTCGCCCTGACGCTGTCGGGCCTGGCCGGCTGGGCCGCCGAGGAGAACGACTACCCGACCGACGCGCGGGTCGATTACGTGTTCGGCTGCATGGCCGCCAACGGCCAGACCCGCGAGAGCCTGCAGAAATGCTCGTGCTCGCTGGACCAGCTCGCCGCGATCCTCCCGTACGACAAGTACGTCCAGGCGAGCACAGTGCTCTCGATGCGGCAGGGCATCGGCAACCGGGCGAACGAGTTCAAGTCGACCAAGATCTTCGACGACAAGGTCGCGGAGCTGCGCCGCGCCCAGGCCGAGGCCGAGATCCGCTGCTATCACGGCTGACGCGCAGGTCTGAGCCGCACGGCGAGGCCGGCGTTGCGCCGGCCTCCCGATTCGCGCACACCGGCTCCCGAACCGCGCTCGTGAACGGGACCCGCCTGTGACCCCCTCTTCCCGCCTGTCCGACCTGCTGCCGGCCCTCGGCGGCCGCACGCTGGTCATGGGCATCCTCAACGTCACGCCCGATTCCTTCTCCGACGGCGGCCTGTTCGCCGGGGAGGCCGAGGCCGTGGCCCAGGCCGAGCGGCTGGTCGCCGAGGGGGCGGCGATCCTCGACGTCGGCGGGGAATCGACGCGGCCCGGCCACGTTCCGGTCCCCGCCGAGGAGGAGCAGGCGCGCGTCGTGCCGGTCATCCGGGCCGTTGCGCCGCGGCTGCCGGTGCCGATCTCGATCGACACCTACAAGGCCTCGACCGCGCGCGTCGCGCTCGAGGCCGGCGCGCGGATCGTGAACGACGTCTGGGGCCTCCAGCGCGAGCCCGACATCGCCAACGTCGCGGCCGCCCACGGCGCGCCGGTCATCATCATGCACAACCGCGAGACGATCGAGCCGGAGCTCGACATCGTCGCCGACATGCTGGCCTTCTTCGAGCGGTCCCTCGCGATCGCCCACCGGGCGGGCCTCGCGGATTCCGAGATCGTGCTCGACCCGGGGGTCGGGTTCGGCAAGACCTGGAATCAGCATCTCGAGGCGCTGCGGCGGCTGCCCGAGATCCGCGCCCTCGGCTTTCCGGTCCTCGTCGGCGTCTCGCGCAAGTCGCTCCTCGGACGCCTGCACGACCGCGAGACCCGTCCGGCGGACCGCCTGCACGGGTCCCTCGCCGCCCACGCCGTCGCGGCGACCCTCGGGGCCGACATCGTGCGCGTGCACGACGTGGCCGCGCATATCGACGCGATGCGCGTCGTCGACGCCGTGATGCGGCCGGAGGCGCGCTGAGCATGGCGGGCGACCTGATCCGCGTCACCCGGATCGCCGTGTTCGGCCGGCACGGCGTGCTGGCCGAGGAGGCGGTGCTCGGTCAGCGCTTCTACATCTCCCTCGAAGCGGAACTCGATCTCGGCCCGGCGGGCCGCTCCGACGACGTGGCCGGCACGGTGAGCTACGCGGATCTCACGGCGGTGGCCGTCGCGATCGCCACCGAGCGCCGGTTCAACCTGATCGAGGCCCTGGCCGAGACGGTCGCCGCGGAGATCCTCGCGCGCTTCGCGCAGGTCGACGCCATCACCGTGCAGGTCGACAAGCCGAGCGCGCCCGTCCCCGCCATCCTGGACAGCGTCGGCGTGGCGATCACGCGCCGACGCGGAGCCGGTCGATGAGGGCGTATCTCGGCATCGGCAGCAATGTCGGCGACATGGCCGCCATGCTCGACCGCGCGGTCACCGGTCTCGCCGCGATCCCGGGCATCGACGTCGTGGCGCGCTCGGCCGACTACCGGACCCCGCCCTGGGGCAAGACCGACCAGCCGTGGTTCCTCAACGGGGCCGTGGCGGTCGAGACCGACCTCGATCCGCACGGGCTGCTCGACGCCTGCCTGCGGGTGGAGCACGACCTCGGCCGGATCCGCGAGGAGCGCTGGGGGCCCCGTGTGATTGACATCGACGTCCTGGCCTACGAGGGCGCCAGCATCGACGACGCGCGCCTCGTCCTGCCGCACCGCTACGTGCGCGAGCGGGCCTTCGTGCTCGTCCCGCTGGCGGAGATCGCGCCCGACCTCGTCATCGGCGGCGAGCGCGTGGTAGACGCCCTGGCGAAGCTCGACTCGACCGGCATCGCGCGCGCCTGATGGTGGCACGCGCGGCGACTGCGGCGCGCGTCAGCGCTCGCCGGGGGCGACGAGCTTGTTCTCTTCCTCGTCGAGGAGCGGCACGTCGTAGTCGCGCAGGACCTTGTCGATGTCGGCCTTGCGCTTGCGCAGGATGGTGTTCAGCGAGCGCTTCCAGTCGTTCTCGCCGATCCGGACACCCATGGCGATCCGGTACGCCATCGGCGGACGCTCCGGCTCCTTGAGCAGCGGCACGACGCTCATGGGCGTGCCGGACTGCTTGGCGAGCCAGCCCGCGGCCGGGCCCCAGAGGACGGCCGCGTCGATCTCCTTCGCGGCCAGGGCCGCGACGATCTCGGCAGCGACCGTCTGGTGCTTGCGGGACGGGTCGAGCTGGTAGGGTGCGTAGGCCTTCATGGCCGAGACGAGGCCCAGTTCGCCCATCCGGTTGACCGGCGGCGTCCCGGCGATCACGCCGATGCTCTTGCCCTTCAGCCGCGGGTCGTCGAGGGCCGTCACCCCGTCGAGTTCGCCCGCGCGGGTGACCAGCGTGTAGGCCGATCGATAATAGGGATTGGTGGTCTGGACGAGGTCGCTGCCGAAGGCCTGGCCCATGATGACGTCGCACAGACCGGTTCCGAGCGTGTTGCGCACGAAGCCCGGACCCTGCGTCAGCCAGTAATAGCGGACCTTGATCTTCAACTCGTCGGCGATGATCGCCGCGATCTTGTTCTCGAAGCCGTCCTCCTTGCGTTCGGAGAACGGCATGTTGCCCGGATCACCGCAGACGCGCAGAACGTCCGTGGTGACGGTATCCGGCAGATGCTGGGCGAGCGCGCCCTGCGCCCCGAAGACGGTCAGGGCGCAGAGAACGGCGATCCGGGCAGGAGACGACATCAGCCGCCCATGCATTCCTTCTCCGCCTTCTTGGCGGTCTCGGGCTTGCCCTCGTGCTCAGAGGGACGGATACGCCCGATCGCGCCGGAGGCGCGCGCCTTGAGGTAGACGTAGAGGTCGTCCGAGTAGCACATGACGTTCTTGTTGTCGCCGAAGGCCGGCATGACCTTCTGCTCGGCGGCGTTCACTTCCTGCTTGCCGCCCGCCAGGATGCCGATGAACTCCTCGTAGGAGAGGTGCTTCAGCGAGTCCTTGAGGGCCGGCGCGTAGGTCGAGCCCATGCCGTCCGGGCCGTGGCAGACGTGGCACTCGGCGTGATAGCGGCGGTAGCCCGAGTAGGTGTACCAGTCGAGCATCTTGCCGTCCTGGGTCACGTGGAACGTCGGGTGGCCCTCGGCGTCGAAGTACTTGCCGTCGTCGACCTTCACGGCCGCGTCCTTCTTCAGGAGCTTCTCGTCCTGCTCGGCGGTCTTGTCGTTCGCGTTCAGCGAATTCGCCAGCTTGGGGTCGGCGGGCTTGGCATCCTCAGCATGTACGGCAACCGTCGAGACGGTCGCTAGGGCGAGGGCGGCGATAACCGGCCGCGTTACGATCTTGCTGAGGTTGAGCAACGCATGTGTCTCCCTTGATCGAGGCTCTTGGTCTCCCTCCGAGACGCAGCCTCTTGCGAGAAAGTCTAATCACAAGGATGCCGGCGCGGGAACCCGCGCCGGCACCATTTTTCACTTCAAACCCTGCGGCCGATTAGTTCGGCAGGGCGAAGACCGTCAGCTGACCGCCGAGGTTGGTGTACTGCGACAGAGCCGCGTAGCCACCCACCGCGCCGAGGCCGGCGTTCGGGTCGGTCAGGCCGGCCGCGAGGCCGATGCCGGCCCAGCCGCCGACGCCCGAGAGGACGCCCACGTACTGCTTGCCCTTGTGCTGGTAGGTCATCACGTTGCCGATGATGCCCGACGGGGTCTTGAACTTGAACAGCTCCTTGCCGGTCTTGTCGTCGACCGCCTTCAGGTAGCCCTCAAGCGTGCCGTAGAACACGACGTCGCCAGCGGTGGCCAGAGCACCGGACCACACCGAGAACTGCTCGGGGTTCGTCCACTTGATCTTGCCGTTGACGCCGTCCCACGCGATGAAGTTGCCCATGCCGCCGTGCGAGTTCGGGGCCGGGTACATCGAGAGGGTCGCACCGACGTAGGGCTGGCCCGGGGTGTAGGTCACCCGGAACGGCTCGTAGTCCATGCAGACGTGGTTGGTGGGCACGTAGAACAGGTTGGTCTTCGGCGAGAAGGCCGCAGGCTGCTGATCCTTGGTGCCCAGCGCCGCCGGGCAGATGCCCTTGGAGTTGGTGTCCTCACCGTTCTGCTCGGTCGAGTACTTCGACACGACCAGCGGCCGGCCGTAGTTCTTCGAGCCCTTGTCCATGTCGACCTTGGTCGCCCAGTTGACGGCCGGGTCGAACTTCTCGGCGACGAGGAGGGTGCCGTCCGCGCGGTTCAGCGTGTAGCCGAAGCCGTTACGGTCGAAGTGGGTCAGGAGCGGCTGCTCCTTGCCGTCGATCTTCTGATCCGTGAGGATCATCTCGTTGATGCCGTCGTAGTCCCACTCGTCGTGGGGGGTCATCTGGTAGACCCACTTGGCCATGCCGGTGTCCGGGTTACGCGCCCAGATGGTCATGGACCACTTGTTGTCGCCCGGACGCTGCTTGGGGTTCCAGGTCGAGGGGTTGCCCGAGCCGTAGTACATCAGGTCGAGCTTGGGGTCGTACGAGAACCAGCCCCAGGTGCAGCCGCCGCCGGTCTTCCACTGATCGCCTTCCCAGGTCTTCAGCGAGGAATCCTTGCCGATCGGCTTGCCGAGCGAGGTGGTCTTCTCCGGGTCGACGATCAGCTGATCGTCCGGGCCCTCGGAGTAGCCGCGCCACACCTTCTTGCCGGTCTTCAGGTCGTAGGCGGTGACGTGGCACTGCACGCCGAACTCGCCGCCCGAGATGCCGACGATGACCTTGTCCTTGACCGGCAGAACCGTCGCGGTGTTGGTCTCGCCCTTCTTCGGGTCGCCGTTCACGACCGACCAGTTGACCTTGCCGGTCTTGGCGTCGAGCGACACGAGGGTGGTGTCGGCCTGGTGCAGGAGGATGGCGCCGTCGGCGTAGGCCAGACCACGGTTGACCGTGTCACAGCACATGACCGGGATCACGGACGGATCCTGCTTCGGCTCGTACTTCCAGAGGATCTTCGCGTCGTGGTCGAGATCGAGGGCGTACACGATGTTCGGGAACGGCGTGTGCACGTACATGATGTTGCCGACGACGAGCGGCGAGCCCTCGTGGCCGCGCAGCACGCCGGTCGAGAACGTCCAGGCGACCTGCAGGTCCTTGACGTTCTTGGCGTTGATCTGGTCGAGCTTCGAGTAGCGCGTATTCGCGTAGTCTACCGTCTGAAGAACCTGTTCCGCCGGGTTGGCGATGCCCTTCATGACGCTTTCATTGGCCAGCGCCGGCGCGGCGACGGCCGCGACACCTGCGCCGAGCGCAAGGAGATGTACCGCTCTCATGGGTTCCTCCGACAAGTCTTGAGAGTTCTCACGGCGCGCGAAGAGAGTGGCGTCGCTCGGACTCCGACCTGACTGTTTGCGACAGGGATGGACGCCTCGGTAGCGGGCATAGTGGACTTCGAGGAGATCTACTGATCCCCTAGCCAGGAGCCGCCATCCCTGAGGCGTCTCCCTCGAAACCGAGGCTTGCCCGGACCTTAAGAGATTTTTGAGCGCCGTCAACTCGCTGTTCGACGCCTGTGGGCACACGGTGAAAGCTTCTTTTCGGGTGACACAGGCACGACGGATGTCATGCGTTTGCGAAAAGAAATGTTGCGACGCACAAGAGAGGCCGGCTCCTCTGACCCCGGTCTCACGGGGATGTGTCCGTTTCCCATGCAGACCTTGCAAACAGGCGAGCTTTGCTGCGCTTAAGCATGCGTCCCCCGCGCGGTGAGCGGGATTTAGGCAGGTCCGGTCGCACGGCCGTGGCGGATCCCCGGACTGCACTGCAAGACGCTTCGGCGGCTATATGTTGCCGAATTTTCCCGAAAGCCCGGTCTGCGCCCAGTCGCCGCATCCCGTTCTTCCGCGGATCCCCGCCGGATCGGTGGGGTTCGCGCGCGGCAAATTGCCGAATCATCCCGTTTTTGAGAATCGGGATGGGTCGCGCGCGCGGACCAATTTGGTCTTTCTTGGAATCTGCGGAACGGCTTTTGCCGCTATCAGACCGCGCCGACCGGCCCGGTGCTCTCGAACTCCGCAGTGTCGCCGATCAGGTCGGTCACGGAGATGTTGAGACGACGGCCGTTGGACAGACGGAGCTGGGCATCCGGCTCGAGCCAGACCGGCCGCAGGCCCGCGTAGCTGCCGTACAGATTGCCGTAGGCGACGACACCGCCTTCGCGCCTCTCGACCACAACCCGGTAGCGGACGCGGACGGCCTCACACCCTTCGGCCGACACGAGACCGCGCCCGGTCAGCGTCTTGAGGATCTCGTTCGGCTCGAACATACGCGGGACGCAGGGGCGGGATTAAGCGGCAACACGATTGCCATTTAATCCCGGACCCGCGGCGAGTCACGCCCGCCAGTGCGGTTTGTGCGATCAGCGCCGCCGCGGCGTCATTCGTCCGGGTCGCCGCCGCCGCCGACAGGTTCGGCCTCCAGGGGACGGACCACGATGCGACCGGACTCGACCGAGAGGGCCAGCCGTCCCTGCTTCAGCGCCAGCGCCTTCTCGCCGAACAGCGTCCGGCGCCAGCCCTGCAGCGCCGGGACCTCGGCGTCGTCGTCGTCGGCGACCGCTTCCAGATCGTCGACCGTGGCGATGATCTTCGGCGCCACGCCCTCGGCCTCGCAGACCGCCTTCAGCAGGACCTTCAGGAGCTCGACGATCGCGCCGTTGCCGCCGCTCCGCCGCACGCGCTCGGGCATCCGCACGGCGCTCGTGTCGCGGGCGAGACCGCGCTCCACGGCGGCGACGATGTCGGCCCCGGTCCGGGAGCGCTCGAAGCCCGCCGGGATCGTCCGCAGCCGCCCGAGCGCCTCCGCGCTCCGCGGCGCCGCCGACGCGATATCGATGACCGCCTCGTCCTTCAGGACGCGCCCGCGCGGCACGTTGCGCGTCTGCGCCTCGCTCTCGCGCCAGGCCGCGACCTCCATCAGCACGGCGATCTCCCGCGGCTTGCGCATGCGGCCGGAGAGGCGGCGCCACGCCTGCGCGGGATCGGCGCGGTAGGTCTCGGGGGATGTCAGCACCGCCATCTCCTCGTCGAGCCAGGCGCCGCGGTCGGTCCGCAGCAGCTCGGCGACGAGGACTTCGTAGATCTTCACCAAGTGGGTGACGTCGGACAGCGCGTAGGTCAGCTGCGCCTCCGAGAGCGGGCGCCGCGACCAGTCGGTGAAGCGGGAGGACTTGTCGATCTTGGCCTTCGCGACGTCGTTGACGAGCTGCTCGTACGAGACGGAATCGCCGTAGCCGCAGACCATGGCGGCGACCTGCGTGTCGAAGAACGGGTGCGGCAGGATTCCGCCGATCAGCCAGATGATCTCCAGGTCCTGGCGGGCGGAGTGGAACACCTTGACGGTGCCCTCGTCGGACATGAGGGCGATGAACGGCCCGAGGTCGATCCCCGGCGCCAGCGGATCGACCAGGACGCCGGTCCCGTCCGGTGCCGCCATCTGGATCAGGCACAGTTTCGGATAATACGTCGTCTCGCGCATGAACTCCGTGTCGACGGTCACGAAGGGCTGCTCGGCGAGACGTGTGCAGATCTGGCACAGCGCGTCAGTGGTGGTGATCAGGTCCATGCACCGGCTATACGCAACCGCGGCGGACATGGGGAGACGCGGCTTCGCAGGTCCCCATCTTTCACGCATTCACGCGCGACCGTTCACGCGCGACGCGGCGACCGCGATCACGCCACGGCCGCGACCGCCGCCTTCCGGCGCGCCCGCGCCTGCCGGCGGATCCGCAGCGCGTCGGCCCGACGCTGGGCCTCGGCGCGCGCGAGCAGGCGGTCGAGGATGCCGGTCTCGATCCGCTCGCCGGTGGCCCCGTCGACGAGGCGGCGGATCCGGTCGACCCGGAACCCGCGATAGCCGCCGCGCCGGGCATCGATGCCGCCGAGCAGCGTCCGCCCCGGCCCGAGCCTGAGTTCGCGGGCGTCGAGGGAGCGGTTGCTCCAGGCCCCGGCCGCGTCCTCGTAGACGAGGTCGAACCGGCCCTCGAGGGGCAGCGTCCGCCACCCGGCCGCGGCGCGTTCGGGCGCCGCCTTCGCGGGGCGCTCCAGATCGAAAAAGAGGTTGTCGTTCATTGGGATGATATGGGGATTCGGGGTCTCCTGCGGTAGGCCGGCGGGCGAGTCGCGCGCGGCTTTCGGCGCCGTTCTGCCCGCCCCGCGCTTGACTTGGGGGGCCTCGCGTGAATGGTGCCGGCCTTCCCACAGAAGAAGCCCGTCATGCACCGTTACCGTTCCCACACCTGCGGGGCGCTTCGCCCGTCCGACGTCGGGCAGAGTGTCCGCCTCTCCGGCTGGTGCCACCGCATCCGCGACCACGGGGGCGTGCTGTTCGTCGATCTGCGGGACCATTACGGCCTGACCCAGTGCGTGATCGATTCCGATTCCCCGGCCTTCAAGGCCGCCGAGGCCGTGCGCTCGGAATGGGTCGTGCGGATCGACGGGCGCGTGCGCACGCGCCCGGCCGGCACCGAGAATGCCGAGCTGCCGACCGGCGCGGTCGAGGTCTACATCGACGACCTCGAGGTGCTGGGGCCGGCGGGCGAGCTGCCGCTGCCGGTCTTCGGAGACCTCGAGTATCCGGAGGAGACGCGGCTCCGGTACCGCTTCCTCGACCTGCGCCGGGAGAAGCTCCACGCCAACATCATGAAGCGCGGCGCGATCATCGACTCGCTCCGCCGCCGGATGCGCGAGGGCGGCTTCTTCGAGTTCCAGACCCCGATCCTGACAGCCTCGTCGCCCGAGGGCGCCCGCGACTACCTCGTGCCGTCGCGCGTCCATCCCGGCAAGTTCTACGCGCTCCCGCAGGCGCCGCAGCAGTTCAAGCAGCTGACGATGATCGCGGGCTTCGACCGCTACTTCCAGATCGCGCCCTGCTTCCGCGACGAGGACGCCCGCGCCGACCGCTCGCCGGGCGAGTTCTACCAGCTCGACATCGAGATGAGCTTCGTCACCCAGGAGGACGTGTTCCAGGCGGTGGAGCCGGTGCTGCGCGGCGTGTTCGAGGAGTTCGCCGAGGGCAAGCGCGTCACCGGGGAATTCCCGCGGATCACCTACGCGGACTCGATGCTGAAGTACGGTGTCGACAAGCCGGACCTGCGCAACCCGCTCATCATAGCCGACGTCTCCGACCTGTTCGCCCGCGAGGACGTGGCGTTCAAGGCGTTCAAGGGCGTGGTCGCCTCGGGCGGCGTCGTCCGGGCGATCCCGGCGACCGGCGCGGCGAGCCAGCCGCGCTCGTTCTTCGACAAGCTCAACGACTGGGCCCGCTCCGAGGGCGCGCCCGGACTCGGCTACGTCGTGTTCGAGGAGGAGAACGGCGCGCTCACCGGCAGGGGGCCGATCGCCAAGTTCATCCCGGCCGAGGTTCAGGCCCTGATCGCCGAGCGCTCCGGCGCGAAGGCGGGCGACGCCGTGTTCTTCTCCGCCGGCCCGGAGGCCAAGGCGGCCGGGCTCGCCGGCAAGGCGCGCGTCCGGATCGGCGACGAGTTGGGCCTCTGCGACAAGGACCAGTACGCGTTCTGCTGGATCACCGACTTCCCGATGTACGAGTGGAGCGAGGAGGAGAAGCGGATCGACTTCTCCCACAACCCGTTCTCGATGCCGAACATCGACCGCGAGGAGTTCCTCGCGCTCGACCTCGACGCCCTCGCGAGCGAGGACGAGAACGGCGTGAACACCAAGCGGATCCTCGGGATCAAGGCGTTCCAGTACGACATCGTCTGCAACGGCGTGGAGCTGTCCTCGGGCGCGATCCGCAACCATCGTCCGGACGTGATGGAGAAGGCCTTCGCCATCGCGGGCTACGGCCACGAGGTGCTGGAGCAGAAGTTCGGCGGCATGCTCAACGCCCTGCGCATGGGCGCCCCGCCGCACGGCGGCATCGCGCCGGGCGTGGACCGCATCGTCATGCTCCTGTGCAACGAGCCGAACATCCGCGAGGTGGTGCTGTTCCCGATGAACCAGCGCGCCGAGGACCTGATGATGGGCGCGCCCTCCGAGGCGACCCCCAAGCAGCTGCGCGAGCTTCACATCCGCCTCAACCTGCCCGAGAAGAAGGCCTGAGGCGCCCGTAGTCCCCCGCGGTGGCGAGCCTCGTCGCGATCGTCGTCGCCCACGACAGCGCCGACGTGCTGCCGGCCTGTCTCGCGGCGCTCGCCGGCGAGCATGTGCCGGCGATCGTCGTGGACAATGCCAGCCGGGACGCCTCCGCGTCGGTCGCGGAGGCGGCCGGCGCGCAGGTGATCCGCAACGCCCGCAACGAGGGCTACGGCCGCGCCAACAACCGGGGCGTCCGCGCGGCCGAGACGGCGGAGCACGTCCTCGTCGTCAACCCCGACGTCGTGCTGCGGCCGGGCACCGTGGACGCCCTTCTGGACGCGGCACGCGCCTGGCCGGATGCCGGTCTGCTCGCCCCGCGCCTCGTCGAGCCCGACGGGCGCTTCTTCTTCCAGGCGCGGTCCCTGCTCGCGCCCTACCTGACCAATCCCGCGGGCCGCCTCGCGCTGCCGCAGGGCGATGCCTGCGCGCCGTTCCTCTCCGGGGCCTGCCTGATGATGCCGCGTGCCCTCTTCCTCGATCTCGGCGGCTTCGACGAGAACATCTTCCTGTTCTACGAGGACGATGACCTGTGCCGGCGCGTTGCCGACAGCGGCCGCGCCCTGATCCACGTCCACCGCGCCGAGGCGCTGCACGGTCGCGGCCGATCGTCGGCGCCGGAGCCGGGACGGGTGTTCCGCGCGCGCTGGCACCAGGCGTGGTCGCGCGCCTATGTCAGCCGCAAGTATGGCCTCCCGAACCCGAGCCTCGCCGCCCTGGGGTCCAACCTGCCGAAGGCGCTGCTGTCGGGTCTGGTCTTCCGGCGAGCCGGGCTCGAGCGTTACGGCGGCTCGGCCGCGGGCGCCCTCGCCTTCCTGCGCGGCCGGACCGCGCTGGCCCGCGAGGGTCTGACCGGATGAGCGCGCCGACGATCGCGACCGCTCTGGCGCGCGGGCGCAACGGCTTCACCGGCCTGCGGCTGATGCTGGCTCTGGCCGTCGTGGTGTCCCACGCGTTCAGCGTCGCGACCGGCGCGGCCGGCGACGAGCCCCTCGCCCGGCTCACCGGCTACACGCTGGGCGAGCACGCGGTGAACGGCTTCTTCGCGGTGTCGGGCTTCCTGGTCACCATGAGCTGCGACCGCCGCGGCCTCCGCGACTACGCCCTCGCCCGGACCCTGCGGATCCTCCCGGGACTCGTGGCGGCGACGCTCGTCGTCGCGCTCGGGCTCGGCGTGGCCCTGACCCGCCTGCCGGTCACCGAGTACTGGCGCGATCCCGCCCTGTGGTCGTTCATCCGCGGGACGCTGACGACCTTCAAGAGCAACGCCGCCCTGCCCGGCGTCTTCGAATCCAACCCCTACCGGGCGCCCCTCGGCACGGTCTGGACGCTCAAGTACGAGGTGCTGTGCTACCTCGGCGTCCTCGCCGCCGCCCTGTGCGGCCTGCTCCGGCGCCGGTGGTCGGCGCCCGTGATCGTGGCCGGCCTGGCGCTCGCCCTGACGATCGCCTGCGGCCTCCGCGGTCCGGACCTGCCCAAGGGGACCGAGACGGCGCTGCGCCTGCCGCTGATCTTCGCGGCCGGCGCGTGTCTCTACCTGTGGCGCGACCGCCTGCGCGTCTCGGCCGCGGCCCTCGCCTGCCTGGTCTTAGGCGCCTTCGTCCTCGCGCGGACGCCGGCCTACCCGGCCCTGCTGTTCCTCGCCGAGGCCTACGGCGTGGTCTGGCTCGCCCTCGGCCCCCTCGCGCGCGGCCTGTTCGACCCGGCGGCCGACCTCTCCTACGGGATCTATCTCTACGGCTGGCCGGTCCAGCAGACCCTGCACGCTCTGTGGCCGGCCGCCTCCGGGCCCGCGCTGCTGCTGCCGGCTCTCGCCCTCACGCTGCCGGTCGCGGCCCTGTCCTGGTACGGGGTCGAGCGGCCGGCCCTGTCGCTGAAGGCGCGCGCGCTCGGGCGGCGCCGCCTCGGCACGATCGAGCCGGCCGGGCCGTGACCGCCGACGGGCCTCTCCCGCCGCTGAAGACGCTCGCCCTCGCGGCGCGGATGCTGGAGGCGGACGGCTTCGCGATCGTCGCCCGGAACGAGCGCGGCGACAGCCTCTACCTGCGGCGACCGGACTGCGCCTGGCACCTGCGCCTCTCGAACCACCGGCGCACCGCCAAGCAGCGCGCCCGGCGCTCCGATATCCTCGCGAGCCTCGTCATCGACGGGCCGCGCTCCTCGGATCAGGTCGGGACCCTCGTCCGCGAGGCCGTCCGGAACTTCGAGGCCGCCCTGGCACGGGTGGCGGATCAGGCGTCCGCGGCGGGGTCGCGGAAGTAGGGCTCCACGGTGCCCTTCAGCTTCACGGTCATCGGGTTGCCGGCCCGGTCGAGGGCCTTGCCGGCCGAGAGGCGGACCCAGCCCTCGCTCACGCAGTACTCCTCGACGTTCGTCTTCTCGACGCCCTTGAACCGGACACCGACCCCGCGCTCCAGCACCTTCTCGTCGTAGAACGGGCTGTTCGGGTTGGAAGCGAGGCGGTCGGGGGGCGTGTCGGTCATCGTCCGGATCTCGGATGGTCTTCGTACGGGGTCCCGCCGGTACGGGAATCCGCGCCCGCGCGCAACGCCGCGAGCAGGTCGGCGATCCGCCCGCTCTGGAGCAGCGGCACCAGCCGCGTCACCGCGTCGTGCGAAAGGTCCCACCACGCCGCCGCCACGAGCGCCTCCACGGTCGCCGCGTCGAAGCGGTGGCGCACGACCTTGGCCGGGTTGCCCGCCACCACGGCGTAGGCCGGCACGTCGCGGGTCACCACGGCGCGGGCTGCTACCACGGCCCCGTGCCCGACGGTCACCCCCGAGAGGATCATGCAGCCCGATCCGAGCCAGACATCGTGCCCGATCACCACGTCGCCCCGGGACGCGTGGAAATCCTCCGGCGCCGCGGCGTCCGGGAACAGCCCGCGCATCGCCGCGAAGGGATAAGTCGACGCCCAGTCGAGGCGGTGATCGCCGCCGAGCAGGATCTCGACCTTGTCAGCAATGGAACAATAGCGGCCGATCGTCAGCCGCCGACCGCTCTCCGGGAAGCGGACTTTTGGACGCCCGTACGAGTAAGCGCCTATGGAGAACCCGTGGGCCCTCGCCAGCTTGGCGAGGTGGATCCGGGTCTCGTTGTGCGGGTTGCGCCCCCTGCGCAGCCGGTGCAACAGACCCGTCATGACGCGAGCCCGCGCGATGCGCGACCGCGTCGTCCTCGGTGAAAAAGGTGAGCGGGAGCGTGGGCGATGGCCGATAACATGTCCGAGGACCTCAAGGCCGGGGCGCTCGTCTACCACCGCCTGCCCAAGCCCGGGAAGCTGGAGATCCAGGCGACCAAGCCGCTCGGCAACCAGCGCGACCTCGCCCTGGCCTACTCGCCCGGCGTCGCCGCGGCCTGCATGGCGATCCACGACGACCCGCAGCAGGCCGCCGAACTCACGGTGCGCCAGAACCTCGTGGCGGTGCTGTCCAACGGCACGGCCGTGCTCGGCCTCGGCGATATCGGCCCGCTCGCCTCGAAGCCCGTGATGGAGGGCAAGGCCGTCCTGTTCAAGAAGTTCGCCGGCATCGACGTCTTCGACATCGAGGTCGACCAGAAGGACGTGTCGAAGCTCGTCGACGTCGTCTGCGCCCTCGAGCCGACCTTCGGCGGCATCAACCTCGAGGACATCAAGGCGCCCGAGTGCTTCGAGGTCGAGGAGCAGTGCCGGGCCCGGATGAACATCCCGGTCTTCCACGACGACCAGCACGGCACCGCGATCATCGTGGCCGCCGCCGTCCTCAACGGCCTGGAACTCGCCGGCAAGAACCTGTCCGACGTCCGGATCGTCACGTCCGGCGCCGGCGCGGCGGCGCTCGCCTGCCTCAACCTCCTCGTGTCGCTCGGGGCGACCCGCGAGAACATCACGGTCACCGACATCAAGGGCGTCGTCTACAAGGGCCGCGCCGAGCTGATGGACCGGTGGAAGGACGTCTACGCCCAGGAAACCGACAAGCGGACGCTCGCCGAGGTGATCCCGGGGGCGGACGTGTTCATCGGCCTCTCGGCCGGCGGCGTGCTCAAGCCCGAGTACCTGAAGGAGATGGCCGAGAAGCCGCTGATCATGGCGCTCGCCAACCCCTACCCGGAGATCATGCCGGACCTAGCCGAGAAGGAGCGGCCGGACGCGATGATCTGCACCGGCCGGTCGGACTTCCCGAACCAGGTCAACAACGTCCTGTGCTTCCCCTACATCTTCCGCGGCGCGCTCGATGTCGGCGCCCACAAGATCAACGAGGAGATGAAGAAGGCCGCCGTCAAGGCGATCGCGGGCCTGGCCCACGAGACCACCTCGGACGTGGTCGCCCGCGCCTACGGCGGCGAGGCCCGGCCGTTCGGGCCGAAATCCCTGATCCCGAGCCCCTTCGACCCGCGCCTGATCCTGCGCATCGCCCCGGCGGTGGCCAAGGCCGCGATGGATTCGGGCGTCGCCGGCCGGCCGCTCCCGGACCTCGACGCCTATGTCGAGAGCCTCGACCGGTTCGTGCACCGGTCCGGCCTGATCATGAAGCCGCTGTTCTCGAAGGCGAAGGCCGAGCCCAAGCGCGTGATCTACGCCGAGGGCGAGGACGAGCGCGTGCTCCGCGCCGTCCAGGCGATCGTCGAGGACAAGGTCGCCCTGCCGATCCTGGTCGGCCGGCCGCGGGTGGTCGAGACGCGCCTGAAGCGCTTCGGCCTGTCGATGGTGCACGGTCGCGACTTCGAGCTGATCGATCCCGAGGACGATCCCCGCTACCGCGCCTACGTCCAGACCTATCTGGAAGTCGCCGGTCGCCGCGGCATCACGCCGGACGCGGCCCGGACGCTGGTCCGCACCAACAACACCGTGATCGGCGCCATCGCGGTCCGCCGCGGCGAGGCCGACGCGCTGATCTGCGGCCTGGAGGGCCGGTTCGAGACGCGCCTGCGCATCATCCGCGACGTGATCGGGCTCGCGCCGGGCGTGGAGCAGTGCGCCGCGATGAGCCTCGTGGTGACGCATAACGGCGCCTACTTCCTGGCCGACACCCATGTCCGCCAGAACCCCACCGCCGAGGAGATCGCCGACGTGGCGCAGGCCTGTGCCAGCCACGTCAGCCGGTTCGGGATGACGCCGAAGATCGCGCTGCTCAGCCACTCGGATTTCGGCCAGTCGGATTCCCCCTCCGCGATGAAGATGCGCGACGCCCTCGCGCTCCTGCACACGCGGAATCCCGAGCTGCAGGTCGACGGCGAGATGCAGGCCGATTCCGCCCTCAACGAGATGGTGCGCGAGCGCGTCCTGCCGGGCTCGCGCCTCAAGGGCGCGGCCAACGTCCTGATCTTCCCGAACCTCGACGCCGCCAACATCGCCTTCCAGTTCGCGAAGGTGCTGGCGGACGCGCTGCCGGTCGGCCCGCTCCTGATCGGCCCGGCCAAGCCCGCCCATATCCTGACGCCGTCGGTGACGGCGCGCGGCATCGTCAACGTCACGGCCGCCGCCGTGGTCGAGGCCCAGGCGGACGAGGCCGTCGCGCGCGCCGAGGAGGGCGGCGTCGGCATGATCTCGGAGTGAGGGGCGCCCGTCGGCGGCCGCCAGCGTGGCCGTCGATTTGCTTGCCCGCCCCGGGGCCACGAAACCACCGGGAGACGACGCGATGTGCGCGGGCGACGATCCAACCTGCCACGCCTTCGAGGAGCACCGCCGCCGGTTCCGGCGGGATCTCGAGCCGGAGCGGCGCGCCTTCCTGAAAAGCGGCTTCGCGGCGACCGGCGCGGCCGCCGCGGCCCTGGCGGCCGGCGGCCCGTCGCTCGTGAGCCCGGCCCTGGCCCAGGCGAGCGGCGCCAAGATCGCCGCCACGGCGCATTACCACCTGCCGGCGAATGCCGAGACGGTCCACTGGGGCTTCTTCAGCCGCAGCCTCAAGCCCAAGGTCGAGATCGGCTCGGGCGACTTCGTCACGATCGAGACGCTCACCCACCAGGCGAGCGACGATGCCGAGCGCATGATCCAGGGCGATCCGGGCGCCGAGAGCGTCTATCTCTGGACCAAGGACAAGATGGGCGTCGCGCCCCGAGGGGCCGGCGCCATGGACGCCAAGGTCGGCCCCGGCGGCGGCCTCGGCGTGCACATCTGCACCGGCCCGGTGGCGATCCGCGGCGCCGAGCCCGGCGACGTCCTGGAAGTGCGGATCCTCGACGTCGCCCCCCGCCCCTGCGCCAACCCCAGGTACAAGGGACTGGCCTTCGGCAGCAACGCGGCGGCGTGGTGGGGCTACCACTACAACGACCTGATCACCGGCGATAAGCCCCGGGAGGTCGTGACCATCTACGAGGTCGACGCCACCGGCGAGCGCGACTGGGCCCGGGCGGTCTACAGCTTCCGCTGGCCGGGCGTGACCGACCCGTTCGGCGTCTCCCACCCGACCATCGACTATCCCGGCCTGCCGGTGGACCACACGAAGACCCAGAAGACCTTCGAGGTCCTGAAGGGCATCCGCGTGCCGATCCGGCCGCATTTCGGCACGATGGGCGTCGCGCCGGCCGAGGCCGACCGGGTGAACACGATCCCGCCGAGCTACACCGGCGGCAACATCGACAACTGGCGGATCGGCAAGGGCGCGACCCTCTACTACCCGGTGGCGGTGCCGGGCGCCCTGTTCTCCGTGGGCGATCCCCACGCCAGCCAGGGCGATTCCGAACTGTGCGGCACCGCGATCGAGTGCTCGCTGACCGGCACTTTCCAGTTCATCCTGCACAAGAAGGCGGACCTGCCCGGCACGCCGCTGGAGGCGCTCGACTTCCCGATGATCGAGACCCGGGACGACTGGGTTCTGTCCGGCTTCAGCTACCCGAACTACCTGCGGGATCTCGGTCCGGACGCGCAGAGCGCGATCTTCCAGAAATCCTCCATCGATCTCGCCATGCGCGACGCCTTCCGGAAGATGCGCCAGTTCCTGATGCACGCGAAGGGCCTCACCGAGGACGAGGCCATCTCGCTGATGTCGGTGGCGGTCGATTTCGGGATCACGCAGGTCGTGGACGGCAACTGGGGCGTCCACGCCGTGGTCAAGAAGGCGATCTTCTCCGATCGCGTCGCCTGACGGCGGACCCGGTCACGCGGCCTTCGCGGCTTCGGTCATCGTCATCAGGCCGGCGATGACCCGGTAGGTCTCGGTCCAGGCTTCCCGGACCTCCGGCGTGAAGTCCGGGCCGAGCCCCTGCTCCAGGGTCCAGAGCAGTGCCGCCCCGACCGCCTCGAAATGCGCCTGCAGCGCGCCGTAGCCGACGTGCCGGTCGCCGAGATCGCGCAATGTGGCGACCAGGGCCTCCGGCTTGTCGAGGTTGGACACCGCCAGTGCCAGCATGGCGACGAGTTTCCGCTTCTGCGCGGTCATGTCGTCCGGGAAGAGCGATCGGACCTGCGGCGCGATGTCGAACAGGCGCCCGTAGAACATCTCCGCCGCGCTGTCGCCGAGCGCCTGCACCGTCGCGAAGCTGCGCTGCACGACCGCGACCTGGGCGGCGGAGACCGCGTAGGAGACGCGGACGCTCGCCAGGAACCGTTCGACCTCGGCGGTCAGACGGTCAGACTGGTCCGACAGGGCGGAGGCCGCCTCGAGGACCTGGCTCGCCGCCAGGCCGGTGCCCTCCGCCGCCCGCGCGACGCCGGTCATGGTCGTGGTGACCTCGCCTGTGCCGGTGGCCGCCTGCCCGACGTTGCGGACGATCTCCTGGGTCGCCGCACCCTGCTCCTCGACGGCCGCCGCGATCGTGGTCGCCGCGCCGTTGATCTCGCGGATCCGCGCGGTGATCGCCGCGATGGCCTCCACCGCCTGCCCGGTGGAGGCCTGCACCTGCGCGATCTGACCGGAGATCTCGTCGGTGGCCTTGGCGGTCTGCGCGGCGAGGGCCTTCACCTCGGACGCTACCACCGCGAAGCCGCGGCCGGCCGCGCCCGCGCGGGCCGCCTCGATGGTGGCGTTGAGCGCCAGCAGGTTGGTCTGCTCGGCGATCGACGAGATCAGCCCCACGACGGCACCGATCTGGTCCACGGCGCTGCTCAGGTCCTGGACGCGCGCGGCGGTCCGGTCGGCCTCGGCCGCGGCCCGCTGCGCGAGATCCGCCGACCCGTCGGCCTGCCGACCGATCTCCTGGACGGAGGTGCCGAGTTCCTCCGCGGCCGCCGCCACGGTGTTGACGTTGCTCGAGGCCCGCTCGGCGGCGGCCGCGACCGCCGTCGACTGCCCGGCCGTCTGGGTGGCCGTCGCGGTCATCGTCTGCGCCGTGACCTGCAGGGCGGTGGCCGAGGACGCGACCGAGCCGATCATGCCTCCGACGGCCTCCTCGAACCGTTGCGCCATCTGGCGCAGGCTGTCCCGGCGCTGGTCGTCGGCGTCCAGCCGCGCCCGCTCGGCCCCGAACTCGAGGTCGCGCGTGCGGATCAGATTGTCCCGGAAGGCCTGCACGGCCACCATGATCGGCGCGAACTCGTTCCGGTACGCTCGCACCGGGACGGCGACGGCGGTCTCGCCCCCCGTCAGCGCGCGCATCGCGGTGGCGATGATCCGGAGGGGGCGCAGCACGCCCCCGAACAGAGCCATGAGGCCCAGCCCGACGAGCAGCAGGACGGCCAGCAGCGCCGCAGCACTGTGCAGGAGAACGCGGTCCGCCTCCGCGGCGAGGCTCTCGGCCCGCGCCACCATCTCGGCGAGGGCGGCATCGGCGAGATCGACGATCGTCATCTGCTCGACGGTGTTGCGCTTGCGGAGATCCTGGAACGTGATGGGCGACGCGCGCTGCTGGCTCAGCGCGTCGAAGATCGCGCGCGCCGCCTCCGCCGCCTCGCCCTCGAAATTGCTGCGCTTGGCCCTCTCGAACGCGGCCCGCACGGCGTCCGAGCTCTGGGCGGCGGCCTCGCTGGTGCTCGACCACGCCGACTGGACCCGCGCCCGCTCCTCGGCCGCAGCCACGGTCTCGGGCAGCGACCACGACGTGCCGGCCGCCAGCGAGGTCTGCACGCGCAGGGCGACGTTCCCGATCGCGACACGGGTCGCCCAGGCGGACCGCTTGAGGACGAGGTAGCGCTGCAGGACGGCGTCGGAGCGCGGAATAGCCGAATCCACGGCGTCCGTGGTCGCCGTCAGCGCGTCGAGAAGATCCTGGAACGCCGTCAGCACCGCGGGCAGCAGCGCCGGGTCGCGCTTCGGCTTCGCGACGCGCAGGGCGTCGTCGACGCGGGGGCGGAGCAGGTTCACGGCATCCTGCGCCGCGTTGAGCCTCGCCAGCGTCGCCGTCACGGAGGGCAGATCCCGGTTCCGCAGCAGGTCCTGAACGCTCGCGAAGCCCGCGACCATCGCGTCCCGGTTCGTCGCGTAGGCCTTCAGGCTATCCGAGTCGGCGGATGCATCCCCGCCCAGGGCGAGCGCTGCCCCCCGCTCGAGACGTGTCGGCAGGATCGTCCCGAGTAATTGGCGACTCGCGCGGGTCAGCGTGACCGCGTCCCGGCCCTGTCGCGCCTGAAGACGCGCGTCGAGCAGAGCATTCCCCGCGTAGGCCAGTAACATCATCGCCATTGCGAATATCGTCGTGCACATGACGACTCGAATCGAGACGTAGCCAAGCCATCTCATCGCGTGAACATTCCGATGTGCGGGTGGGATCTGCGTGTCGCCCGCATCATAGGGCGAATGGCGCGCACGTTCACGCTGCCGCTCGGCAGTGTTCGATAGTCTATCGCGCCGACATATTTTGCGGACGGCGCGCTCTATTCCGGATTCAGACGAGAATCGACATCAACAAATAAAAAAGTTGGCTTCGTGAATTAAGCCGACGTTACCGCTGCGATCTCGGTCAGCAGGCGCATTCTCGCCGTTCCGGCAGCGTGCGGTGAGCACCGGTGCGACCGTCACGGGGCCGCCTTCGGCCCCGGCACGCGTGAGCTCTCGCGCGCGGCAAGCGCGGGCCATCGTGCGAGACCGGACCGCGGCGACGAGCGAGGCCCTGCCCGGGACCGGCGCCCGCGCCGCGCGGATCAGGGCGCGTCGTCCGCGAGCTCGACCCGCCCGTCCAGGCCGATGATGCGACCGAGGCCGCGGACGCGGTTCAGCAGGCGGTCCCCGTTCAGGGCCTCCCAGTCCCGCGGCAGGCGCAGCACGACCCGGCCCTCCTCGACGGTGAGCGGCGCCCGTCCGAGGGCGCCGTCCATGCCGGCCGAGATCGGGAAGGCGATCCGGAGCAGGGCGCCCAGGAGGCGGGCGCGCTCGAACAGGCGCGGACCGGCCACGCTCCGGAGCATCGGGTTCGCTTTCTCGGGGGCCAGGCCGGTGTGCCTCAGGGACACCGCCAGGGCGAGATAGGCCCGGCCCGGATGATCCACGCCGACGAACGCGGCATTCTGGATCACCGCGATGCTCTGCTCACCGCGGTAATCCGGATGCGCCCGCCAGCCGACGTCGGACAGCAGGCAGCCGGCGTGCCGCAAACGGCGCTCGTCGGTGGTCTCGTGGCCGTCCAGGGTCGCGACGAACCGGTCCGTCCAGGTGATCAGCTCCTCGCCGTGGCGGGGCGAGCGCGCGCGCAGAACGTTGAATTCCGACGCCGAGGCCAGCAGCGGATCGATCAGACGGGTGTCGCGGTCGAGCTGCTCGAACAGCAGGCCCTCGCGCACGCCCGATGCCGAGATCGCCACCTCGCGGGGGCGCCCGACCCGGATGATCTCCTCGAGGACGACGGCGCCGTAGGCGAGGAGCGGGCGCCGCGCCTCGGAGATCGCGTCGACGTCCTGCAGCAGCGCCACGTCGGTCTGCTCGACGACCTGCAGGAAGCTGAGCTCGTCGGTGGGCTCCACCGTGTAGCCGTGCATCACGTGGACGGGGTAGCCGCGGGCCGCCTGATGGAGCCGCGCGATGGCCCGCCACGTGCCGCCGACCGCGTAGAAGGTCCGCCCGCGCAGGGTCTCGAGCTGCGGGGCGGCCTTGCGCATGTACTCGCGGACGATCTTGGCGGCCTTCTTGACCGAGCCGCCGGACAGGTCCTGCAGGGCGAGCCCGCCGAGGGGCATGGTCACCCCCTGTCCGACGACCGCCCCGCGGACGTCCACGAGCTCGAGCGAGCCGCCGCCCATGTCGCCCACGACGCCGTTCGGCGCGTGGAATCCCGAGACCACGCCGAGGGCCGACAGCTCGGCCTCGCGCCGCCCGGAGAGGAGCTGGATCTCCTGGCCGCAGGCCGCCTCGGCGGCGCGGAGAAAGTCTGGGCCGTTCTCGGCGTCCCGCGCCGCCGCCGTGGCGAGCACGTAGACCTGCCTGACGCGCATCGTCCGGCACAGCACCCGGAACCGCGCCAGGGCGGCGAGTGCGCGCGTCACCGCCTCCTCGTTCAGGCGGCCGGTCGTCAGGACGTTGCGGCCCAGGCCGCAGAGCACCTTCTCATTGTAGAGCGGCGTCGGCGCCCGGGTCAGTCCGTCGTACGCGACGAGGCGGACCGAGTTGGAGCCGATGTCGATGATCGCCACAGGATGGCGCGCGGTGCTGTCGATCGCCTCCGCGTCGTGCGCGAGGGTGAGGTTGGCAAGAGGGCTGCCCAAACGTCCGAGTCCTTCATCAGCCCGGCGCGCCTGCCGGCGCGCCGTGCGGGAGGTTTAGCCCAGCGACGCCGCGCAGCGAAACTCAGCTGCGTTGGGCGCGGCGGCTCAGCGCCCGCGGGCTCGACTTCTTCGAGGCCTTGCCGCGCCCCGAGAGGCTGGGATTGGTCATGAAATACTTGTGGGCGTTGAACGGCTCCTCGCCCTCGGCGGGCTGGATCCGCTCGCAGCCGCCCGAGGCGAGGAGCCGCCAGCTCTGGCGGTTGTCGAGCAGGTTGGCCAGCATGATCTGGTCGAGCACCTGCTGATGCACCGTCGGGTTGGTGATCGGCAGCAGCGCCTCGACGCGGCGGTCGAGGTTCCGGCTCATCAGGTCGGCGGAGGAGATGTAGACCGTTGCCTTGGGGTGCGGTAGCCCGACGCCGTTGCCGAAGGCGTAGATGCGCCCGTGCTCCAGGAAGCGCCCGACGATCGACTTCACCCGGATCGTCTCCGACAGCCCGGGGATGCCCGGGCGCAGGCAGCAGATGCCGCGGACCACGCAGTCGATCTGAACCCCGGCCGCCGAGGCGTCGTAGAGCGCGTCGATGATCTGGCTGTCGACCAGGGAGTTGCACTTGATCCAGATCGCGGCCGGACGCCCGGCCTTCGCGTGGGCGACCTCCGCCTCGATGTGCTCGAGGAGGCGGTTCTTCAGGGTCAGCGGCGAGACCGCCATGCGCTCCAGCTCGGCCGGCTCGGCGTAGCCGGTGATGAAGTTGAAGATCCGCGACACGTCCCGCGCGATCGCGGGATCCGCCGTGAAGAACGACAGGTCCGTGTAGATGCGCGCGGTGATCGGGTGGTAGTTGCCGGTGCCGACGTGGCAGTAGGTGACGAGCTTGTCGCCTTCCCGTCGGACCACCAGCGACAGCTTGGCGTGGGTCTTCAGCTCGACGAAGCCGAACACCACCTGCGCGCCGGCCTTCTCGAGGTTGCGCGCCCAGCGGATGTTGGCCTCCTCGTCGAAACGCGCCTTCAGCTCCACCAGGGCGGTGACGGACTTGCCGAGTTCCGCGGCCTCGGCGAGGGCCGCCACGATCGGCGAGTTGGACGAGGTCCGGTAGAGCGTCTGCTTGATCGCGACCACGTTCGGGTCACGGGCGGCCTGCGCGAGGAACTGCACCACCGAATCGAAGGATTCGTAGGGGTGGTGGACGATGAAGTCCTTCTGCCGGATCGCCGCGAAGACGTCGCCGCCGCTCTCGCGGATGCGCTCCGGGAAGCGGGGATTGTAGGGCTTGAACTTCAGGTCGGGCCTGTCGATGCCGACGACCTGGGACAGCTCGTTCAGGGCCAGCATGCCCTCCACGAGGAAGATCGCGTCCGCGGCGATCTCCAGTTCGTCGGCGACGAAGCTGCGCAGATCCTCCGACATGCCCGCCTCGACCTCGAGACGGATCACGACGCCGCGCCGCCGCTGCTTCAGCGCCGTCTCGAAATGCAGGACGAGGTCCTCCGCCTCCTCCTCGATCTCCAGGTCGGAATCGCGGACCACGCGGAACGCGCCGCTGCCCTTGACGAGGTAGCCCGGGAAAAGCCGCCCGGTGAACATCCCGATCACCTGCTCGATGGTGATCAGGCGCGCGGCCGTCTCGCTGTCGCTCACCGGCAGGCGCACGAAGCGGTCTATGACGCCCGGCAGCCGGATCAGCGCGCGCAGCAGCCGGCCGTCCTTCGGCCGCACCAGCATCAGCGCGATGGTCGTGCCGAGATTCGGGATGAACGGGAACGGGTGGGCCGGATCGATCGCCAGCGGCGTCAGGACCGGGAAGACGTGGTTGAGGAAGTACTCCTCCAGCCACGCCGCCTGCTCGGCCGTGAGGGCGGCGGGCTCGACGATGTCGATGTCGCTCGTGTGCAGCTCCGTGCGCAGTTCCCGCCAGCGGGCCTGCTGGTCGGCGGCGAGGCGCGACACCTCGGCGCCGATCCGGACGAGTTGCTCGGACGGCGACAGGCCGTCCTGCGACGGGACCGTGATCCCCGCCCGGACCTGATCGATGAGGCCGGCGACGCGGACCATGAAGAATTCGTCGAGGTTGTTGGCCGAGATCGACAGGAAGCGGAGGCGCTCCAGGAGCGGGTGGTTGGGGTTCGACGCCTCTTCCAGCACCCGCCGGTTGAACTGCAGCCAGGACAGCTCGCGGTTCACGTACCGCTCCGGTGAGTGGCGCAGGGTTCGCCCGGCTTCCACCACCGGCTCGCGGGCCGCGCCGACCGGCGGCTCCGCGGGAGTCGCGGCCGCCGAGGCCGGCCACTCGTCGTTGGCGTCCGGAATGGCTTCCGCCGGAGCCGCCGCCCCCGCGACCGGATCGGCCTGCAGGCGCTTGGGCGCGACCGCCCGCCGCGTCGCCGGACTGGCCGTCGCGCGCCGACGGGGCTCGGGCGCCTCATCGGCGGCGTCGCGGTCCACGGGCTTCTGCGTCGATTCCATCCCGGATCCCTGTCTCTGCTCCTCGCGGCGGCGGAGCGTGTATCACCCTAGACCGGCGGCCTTCACGACAGTTTCGTGACGGCCACTGCATTCCGCGCTCAGGCGTTCGGGTCCGGCTCGTCCTCCAGCCCCATGCGGCGCAGGACGGCCAGCGCGAGCGGCCGGCTGATGCGGCGGCCGCGCCCGAGGGCGTCGCGGTCGAGCTCGGCGACGACGTCGCGGGCTCGGCCCAGCGACCGGTCGATCCGCAGGGCCAGCGCCTCGATGACGCCGAGATCGACCACCAGCTGCCGGTCCACGAACAGCTTGACCAGGACGGCACGCAGGAGCGCGTCGTCCGGCGCCTCGATGGCGATGCGCGGCGCGAGGCGAAGCCGCGAGCGCAGATCCGGCGTCGTGAGGCCGAGGGCGTCGATACCCGTGGCGCTAATCAGCAGAACCGGGCAGCCTCGCTCGCGGGCGCGGTTGAGCAGGTGGAACAGCGCCGCCTCGTCGCGCCGCTCCGCCCGGTCGATATCTTCCACGACCAGCGCCCCGTTGGAGACGAGGTGCTGGACCGCGTCGGCACCCAGCTCGGCGGCCGGGAGGGTCCAGGCGTGGGCCCGCTCGGCCCAGATCGCCGCGAGGTGGCTCTTGCCGCTGCCGGAGGGGCCAGTGAGGACCAATACGCTGTCCGGCCAGTCCGGCCACGCCTCGATCAGCGCGTAGGCGGCCTCGTTGGCCGGTCCGACGAGGAAATCCTCGCGCCCGTAGCGGGGGTCGAGCGGCAGGTCGAAGGCCAGCTGCCGGGGTGGGGCGTTCTCGCGCATAGGCCGCTCAGGATCATCCCGCGCCCGCGGAGGTCAAGGCCGAAGCGTCCTTGCCCTCGTGCTCGATCAGGATCGGCTGCCCGGCGTGGTAGAGGCGGCTCTCCAGGTAGCGGGCCAGGGCGAAGCGGACCAGCACGCCGATCGAGGCCGCGATCGGGACGGCGAGCAGCAACCCGACGAAGCCGAACAGCGTCCCGAAGGCGAGCAGGGCGAACATCAGCCAGACCGGGTGCAGCCCGGTGGAATCGCCGACGAGCTTCGGCGAGATGACGTTGCCCTCCAGGAACTGGCCGACGAGGAAGACGGCGACGGTCAGGCCGAGATGCAGCCAGTCTCCGGAGGGCCAGAACTGGACGAGCGCGACGCCCACGGAGAGCAGGAAGCCGGTCAGCGTACCGACGTAGGGGATGAATGTCAGGAAGCCGGCGATCAGGCCGATCAGCACGCCGAAGTTGAGGCCGACCAGCCAGAGGCCGACGGCGTAGAAGCTGCCCAGGATGAGGCAGACCAAGGTCTGGCCGCGGACGTAGCCGGTGATTGCCCCGTCGATCTGGCGCGCCAGCTCGCGCACCGTCGCCCGGTGCCGGGGCGGCACCCAGCCGTCGATGGCGGCGACCATCCGGTCCCAGTCGACGAGGATGTAGAAGGCGACGACCGGCGTCACGACCAGCAGAGAGGCGATCGAGATCAGCGCCTGGCTGCCCGACCAGAGCGATTTCAGGAAGGCCAGGAGCCACGTGCCGGCCTGGGTGGCGAGCGTGCCCACCGAGGATTGCAGCTCGTTGAGGACGTTCGCGCCGCCAACGCGCTCGAGCAGGGTCCCGGACCGCTCGGCGATGATCGCCTGGAGCCGCGACACCATCCCGGGCAGCGCGTTGACGAGCGCCACGACCTGGTTGGCCGTGAGCGGGATCAGGATCAGCAGCGTCACGACGAGGACGACGACGAACAGCGCCAGGATCAGCAGGCTCGCCGCCAGCCGCCCGAGGCCGAGCCGCTCCAGCCGGTCTGCCAGGGGGTCGAGGAGGTAGGCCAGCGTGATGCCGGCCACGAACGGCAGCATCACCTCCCGCAGGAGGTAGACGATCAACCCCAGGGCCACGACAGCGGCCAGCCCGATCACAGCCCGTGCGCGCACGATGACGCTCCCCCCAGCAGCACACCACGCCAGCGGGCAGAGTGGGTATGCGGAGCGCGCCGATCAAGGCGCCGCCGGCACGACTCGCGCGGCGCGCGGGAAGCCGCTAGAGCGGGGCCAGTATTCAGTGAGGTGGCGCGGGCATGACGGCCAAGGACGGCAACGAGCCGAAGACGGGGCTGACCTACGCGGCGGCGGGCGTCGATATCGATGCCGGCAACGCCATGGTCGAGACGATCAAGCCGCTGGTGCGCTCGACCCGGCGCCCGGGCGCTGACGCCGAGATCGGCGGGTTCGGCGGCCTGTTCGACCTGAAGGCCGCGGGATTCCGCGACCCGATCCTGGTCGCGGCCAACGACGGCGTCGGCACCAAGGTGAAGATCGCCATCGAGACCGGCCGCCACGACACCATCGGCATCGACCTCGTGGCGATGTGCGTGAACGACATCATCGTCCAGGGCGCGGAGCCGCTGTTCTTCCTCGACTACTACGCCACCGGCAAGCTGGTCCCGGGCGTCGGCGCCGACATCGTGCGCGGCATCGCCGAGGGCTGCCGGCAGGCCGGCTGCGCGCTGATCGGCGGCGAGACCGCCGAGATGCCGGGCCTCTACGACGGGTCCGACTACGACCTCGCGGGCTTCTCGGTCGGCGCCGCCGAGCGCGGCGCCCTGCTGCCGCGGCCCGGCATCCGGCCCGGCGACGTCGTGCTCGGCCTGCCCTCCTCCGGCGTCCATTCCAACGGCTTCTCGCTGGTCCGCCGGATCGTCGCGAAGACGGGTCTCGGCTGGGACGCGCCGGCCCCGTTCGCTCCGGGCCGCAGCCTCGGCGAGGCGCTGCTGGAGCCGACCCGGATCTACGTGAAGCCGCTGCTCGCGGCTCTGGGCGCCACCGACGGGATCCGGGCGCTCGCCCACATCACGGGCGGCGGCTTCCCCGACAACCTCCCTCGGGTCCTGCCGGACGATGTCGGCATCGCCGTCGACCTCGACGCGGTGACCCCGCCGCCGGTCTTCGGCTGGCTCGCCCGCGAGGGCGGCGTCGCCGAGGCCGAGATGCTGCGCACCTTCAATTGCGGGATCGGCATGGTGGTGATCGCCGCCGCCGACGCGGTCGACGACGTCGACGAGGCCCTGACCCGGGCCGGCGAGATCCCGGTCCGCCTCGGACGGATCACGGCGCGCGGCCCCGAGCCGGTGACCTTCAGCGGCCGCCTCGCCCTGTGATGGCGTCCGCCCGCAAGACCCGCGTCGCGATCCTCATCTCGGGGCGCGGCTCGAACATGCTGGCGCTGCTGGAGGCCGCGAAGGATCCCGCCTTCCCGGCCGAGATCGTCCTGGTCCTGTCGAACCGCCCGGAGGCTGCCGGCCTCGCTCGGGCGGCCGAGGCGGGTATCCCGACGCAGGCCATCGATCACCGGGCCTTCGCCGACCGGGCCGGGTTCGACGCCGCCCTCGACGCGGCGCTGCGGGCGGCCGAGGTCGACCTCGTCTGCCTCGCGGGCTTCATGCGGATCCTGACGACGGACTTTGTGGCGTCCTGGGCCGGCCGGATGCTCAACATCCACCCGTCGCTCCTGCCCCTGTTCAAGGGCACGCACACCCACCGACAGGCGCTGGACGCGGGCGTGCGCCTGCACGGCTGCACGGTCCACTTCGTCGTGCCCGAACTCGATGCCGGACCGATCGTCGCCCAGGCCGCGATCCCGGTCCGCCAGGACGACGATCCCGACAGCCTCGCCGACCGCGTGATCGTGCAGGAGCGGCGGCTCTACCCGGCGGTGCTCGCCCTGGTGGCGGGCGGCCGCGCCCGACTGGACGGCGATCGCGTGGTGATCGACGAGGCGGCGCCGGACGGCGCCCTGTTCAGCCTCTAGGCGGCGGTAGCACGGGCGTTTCCGACCGCGCGAGCGGGGCGCCGTGTTCCGCCCCCGGGCTGCTCCATCCACGAAGACGGTGCGCGGACCCAGGGGCCTTCGAAACTCGGGGCGCTCAGACCGGGCGCTGGAGCTTGCAGCTGTCCAGGGCCGAGAGCGCCTTCGCGCGGGCGGTGTCGTTGAAGTAACCGGTGGTCCGGTAGGCCTCGATCTCGGAGGCGTCGAGGCTGCGCAGCGTCTGCCGCGCGTAGCAGCCGCAGGGGCGCTCCAGGGAGGCCTCGCTGGCGCTGGTCATGCGGGCCTGGACGACCGTGCAGGCGTGGCGCACGCGGCCCTCAAGGTTGGTCTTGCTGGCGGTCTTGAGGGCCGGGTCCGGCTCGTACTGCTGGAACGGGGCCGAGGATCCGCCCGCGAGGGCGGCGGTCGCGCCGAGGGCGAACAGGCCGGTCGCGATCAGCAGGGGCAGGCGGCGCATCGTCATGGTCGGGGTCGTCCGGGGGCTGAGATTGGCTAAGCTCGGCCGTTGGACGCTCCCGGGCTCCGTCCCGTCAAGGACGACCCGGTCACACAGGACGGCATTCCCGGCGCCGCCGGGTACGGGGCGCGCGAATGGCGGGTCGGTGTGCCCAACCCGCCACCGCGCGTCGCCTCGCCTCAGGCGGCGATGTCGGAGTCCTTGAAGAACTGCGCGATCTCGAGCTTGGCGTTCTCGGCGCTGTCGGAGCCGTGGACTGTGTTCTCGCCGACAGACTCGGCGAACTTCTTGCGGATCGTGCCCTCGGCGGCCTGGGCCGGGTTCGTGGCACCCATCACCTCACGGTACTTGGCGACGGCGTTCTCGCCCTCGAGGACCTGAACCACCACCGGGCCGGAGGTCATGAAGGTCACGAGCTCGCCGAAGAACGGGCGCTCCTTGTGGACCTCGTAGAACTTCTCGGCCTGCTCCTTGGTCATGCGGATGCGGCGCTGGCCGACGATGCGCAGGCCGGCCTCCTCGATGACGGCGTTGACCGCGCCGGTCAGGTTCCGCCGCGTCGCGTCGGGCTTCAGGATCGAGAAGGTGCGCTCGGTGGCCATGGTGCGTCCGGTCTGTCTGTGGAAAAGATCTGCGGCGCGCCGGCGATCCGGACACGCCGCGGCAGCGAGAATTTCGCTTCGGCGCCGGGCTTATAGCGGGCGCCCCCCGGTGCCTCAAGCGGCCCGGCGCGACCGGGCGGGGCAAGCGCGGCCGTGGCTCTGCCGCAACACCGCCGAAAAATCGCCCGATTGCGGCGGCTCAGTCGCGCACCAACCGACTTCGTCCACCCCTCGGGCGCCCGCGACGCCCCAATCCCGGAGACGAACCATGCGACTCGCTCTCAGCGCCAGCCTGCTTCTCGCCGGCCTTACCGCCGCCTCCGCCGACACGGGCAAGGACCCGTCCGGCACCTGGCTCACCGGCGACGGCCGCGCCAAGATCCGGATCGACCGCTGCGGCCCCGGCCAGAAGCTGGTCTGCGGCAAGGTCGTCTGGCTCAAGACGCCGACCTTCGACAACGGCGCCCCGCGCACCGACCTCAAGAATCCCGACCCGAAGAAGCGCGCCCGTCCGGTGATCGGTCTCCAGCTGATCGAAGGTCTGAAGCCGGACGACGCGAAGTTCACCGGCGAGCTCTACAATATCGAGGAAGGCAAGATCTACACGGTCAGCCTCGAGCGCGAGAGCGAGGCCGAGCTCAACGTGTCGGGCTGCATGCTCAAGATCCTGTGCGGGTCGCAGACCTGGACCCGCGTGCCGGACGTGAATCAGCAGGCCGCCAACAAGAACTGAGCTTCGTCAGATCGCCGCGAGGCCGCGCTGCACCGCCGGCCTCGCCAGGATGCTCTCGAGCCACCGGGCGACGTTCGGGAGGGTGTCGATGTCGACACCCTGCTTGAAGTTGAGCTTCGCCCAGGTGAACGTCGCGATGTCGGCGATGGAGTAGTCGTCGGCCAGGAAGGCGCGGCCCTCGAGGCGCCGCTCCAGCACGCCGTAGAGGCGCTTGGCCTCGGCGGTGAACCGGTCGATCGCGTAAGGCAGCTTCTCGGGCGCGTAGATCTTGAAGTGGTGCGTCTGCCCCAGCATCGGCCCGAAGCCCGCCACCTGCCAGAACAGCCACTCGTCGACCACCACGCGGGCGCGCTCGTCGGTCGGGTAGAACTGCCCGGTCTTCCGGCCGAGATACTGCAGGATCGCGCCTGATTCGAAGACCGAGATCGGCTGTCCGCCCGGACCGTCCGGATCGACGATGGCCGGGATCTTGTTGTTGGGCGAGATCGCCAGGAAGTCGGGTGCGAACTGCTCGTTCTTGGCGATGTCCACGGGAACGATGCGATAGGGGAGCCCGCACTCCTCCAGCATGATCGGGATCTTCCAGCCGTTCGGCGTACTCCATGTGTGGACGTCGATCGGCCGCCCGGACACCGCTGCCATGCTCTGCCTGCTCCTGGACCCGATCGTCGGCGGCGCGGTGGTCCTCCGCCGTTTCCGAATTGCCCCGGTAGTGAAGACGATTTCCCGGCCGCGCTCAAGGGCGCCGCGCCCGGGCACCGCGCCCGGGCACTGCGCCCGCAGACGCGATGGCGCGGCGAAGCTGCGCCGGGGCTGGCAGCGGCGGCGCGGCCGGGCTTGCGGGCGCCGCGGGGGAGCGGCGAGATTGCGGCTCGGGGGCCGGAACGGCGCCCGAGGGGGAACATCTGATGATCGATCGTCTCGTCAGGATCGCGGTCCTGTCCGCGCCGCTGCTCGCTGTCTGCCCGGCTCTCGCCAAGGAGCCACCCGCCAAGGAGCCACCCGCCAAGGAATCACCCGCCAAGGAATCACCCGCCAAGGAAGCACCCGCGAAGGCGCCGCCCGCCGCCGAGGCGCCGGCCGCCAGAACGCCGAGCGCGGGCCAGTCCGCCGCCCGCGACCGCCAGAAGACCTGCGGCACCGAGTGGCGCGCCCTCACCGACGCGCAGAAGGCGGCGCAGGGACCGAAATGGCCGCAGTACTGGAGCAAGTGCAACAAGCGCCTGAAAGGTGGCGACAAGGCCTGATCGGCTAGAACCGCGGGGCGTTCCGTTCGTTCGAACATCCGCGGCGGGTTGGCAGGAGGCGCGAGGCGATGACGGACCCTTCTCCGTCCGGTCGGGCGGTGGACAGCGCACCGCGCGGGGTCCGGCATGGCTGAGGCCCCCGCCGGCTCCGTCGCGGATCGCCGCCCCGAACCGCTCGGCGACCGCGTCCTGGCGTTCCTCGATGCCTGGGTGCCGAAGCCGGCCGCCTGGGCCTTCGCGCTGCGGATCTGGATCGCCATGATGCTGGCGCTGGCCGCCGCCTTCTGGCTCCAGCTCGACAGCGCCTCGTCCGCCGCCACCTGCGTGGCGATCCTCGCCCAGCCCAAGCGCGGGCAGGCAATCTCGAAGGCGGTCTACCGCCTGCTCGGCACGCTCGTCGGCGCCGCGGTGGCGCTCGTCTTCATGGCCCTCTTCGGCCAGGACCGGGTGCTGCTGCTCCTCAGCTTCACCGTCTGGCTCGGTCTCTGCGTCTTCGTCGCCCAGTTCCTGCAGGACACGCGGGCCTACGGCGCGATGCTGTCCGGCTACACCGTGGCGATCATCGCGCTCGGCCAGATCGACGATCCGCAGGGGACCTTCGACGCCGCCGTGTCCCGCGTCGCCGCGATCGTGCTCGGCATCGTCGTGATCACCTTCATCAACGACGCCCTCGCCTCGCCGAGCACGTGGCGGGCGCTGCTGCCGCAGCTGCGCGCGGCCTGGGACGAGACGCGCGGCTACGCCCGCGAGACGCTGGCGGCGGGGGATCTCGGCGCCCCGCGCACCGCCGCGCTGATCCGCACCATTGCGCCGATGCGGGCCGATGCCAGCGCCATCGCGGGCGAGCTGGACGACGGCCGGTACCGCGCCGCCGGCGCGCGCAGCTGCATCGCCGCCCTCTACGTGATGGCGGCGTCGATCCGCGGCCTCGGGGCCGCGGCCGCGTCCCTGCGCGACCCGGGCCCGGCCGTTGCGGAGGCGATGGCGATCTGCCGGCGAGTGGCCGACGCGCCCGATCCCGACGCCCTCGACCGCGACGACGAGCGCCTGCGCGATTTGGTCGACGCGGCCATCCGCGACGGGACCCGTCCCCTCGACGAGGTCGTGGTGCTCCAGCGCGCCCTCGACTTCGTCTGCGCGGCGACCTTCGCGCAGGACGGCATCCGCGCCGTCGCCGACGGCCAGAGGCCCCTGCGCGACGCCGAGCTGCCGACGCACCGCGACTTCCCCGTCGCCCTCCGCGGCGCCCTGAGGGTGGCCCTGAGCTTCGCTGTCACCGCCGCCACCTTCGCGGCGCTCGGCCTGCCCCAGGCCTCGTTCGCGCTGGTCCAGGTGGCCGCCACCGCGGCCCTGTCGTCGATGACGCCGGATCCGAAGAAGTTCGCGAACGGCGTCGTCGTCGGCATGACGGTGGCCGCCACCCTGGCGGGCATCGCCCGGTTCGCACTCCTCAACGGCGTCCAGGGCTTCCCGATGCTGGCGATCGTGATGGCGCCGGTGATCTTCCTGGGCTGCTTCCTCTCGCTGAACCCGAAGACCTTCGGGGTCGGCTTCATCCTGATCGTGTTCTTCCCCGTCCTGCTGGGGCCCTCGAACCCGCAGACCTACGACGCCCTGAGCTTCCTGCTGAACGCGTTCCTCGTCGTCGTGGCGGCCGTGATCCTGTCGATCATCGTCCGCCTCATCCTGCCGATCTCGCCGGCCCAGCAGCGGGTCTTTGCCCTCGGTTCGGCGCGGCGGGCGCTCGCCGACGCCCTCGTCGGCCAGGGCGGCGACGCCACCACCCGCACGAGCCTAAATGCCGACCGGCTGTTCCAGTTCGCCGCCTACAGCTCGGGGAGCGCCGCGGTGCGGCAAGCGAACCTGCACCACGCCTTCGCCCTCGCCCGCCTGGAGGCCGCCGCCGCCCGGGCCCACGCGGAACTGCGCCGCCTCTGGTCGGTCGGAGCCCTGCGAGGCGCGATCCCGCGGGCGCGGGACGCCCTCGCGGCAGGCGACGATCGCGGGCTCGAGACGGCGGCGCGCGACCTGATCCGCGCCGCCTCCAGCCAGGACCGGGCGGTGCGGCTCACGACGGCCCGCGCCGCCAGCGACCTCGTCACCGCGTCGCGAACCATCGCCCGCCACAGGCGATTCCTGCAACGCCTCGACATCGCGCTATTCTGACGGCCGCTTCTTCCGGGGTAACCATGCACGAGGACATCCATGTCGGCGGGGTGCTGGTCACGGCCTTCGTCGCTTACGCGCTCGCCGCGTTCGTGATCCTGGTCGTTCTGCGCCTCGTCTTCGCCCGCATCCGCTTCAGCCGCTACGTCGCCAACGCCCCGCTCGCCGAGGCCGGCCTCTACGTCTGTGTCCTCGCCCTCCTGATCGCGTTCATCTGATGCCCGACACGACCGCCGACGAGGACGATCCGAAGTCCGCCGCCCGCGACGGCGCGCCCGGGCGGAGCGACCCGCTGCCCGCAGTGCCGCGCCGGGGCCGGGCCGCCAAGGTGTTCCGCCTCGCGGCCACCGGCGTGATCCTGCTCGCGGCGATCCTGGCGGGAGCCTTCGTGTGGGAATTCTACGTGGCTGCGCCCTGGACGCGCGACGGCACGGTCCGGGTCCAAGTCGCCAACATCGCCCCGCAGGTCGCGGGTCAGATCGTCGAGGTCCGGGTCCAGGACAACCAGAATGTCCGCAAGGGCGACGTCCTCTACGTCATCGACCCGGTCGATTTCGAGGTCGCCGTCACCTCGGCGGATGCCGAGGTGAAGAATCGCGAGGCCGATCTGCAGGTGAAGAATGCCGAGTCGGCCCGGCGCCAAGCGCTCTCGACCGTGTCGACCTCGATCGAGGAGAAGCAGCGATTCGCCGGCGCCGCGAAGATCGCCGAGGCGTCGCTGGAAAGCGCGCAGGCGCAGCTGCGGCAGGCCAAGGTGAATCTGGAGCGCACCCAGGTGAGGTCGACCGTCAATGGACGGGTGACCAACCTGCTGATGCGGGTCGGCGACTACGCCCGGACCGGCACCTCGAACATCAACGTGGTCGACACCGACTCCTTCTGGATCGACGGCTATTTCGAGGAGACCAAGATGCACAACATCCGCGTCGGCGATCCCGCCGACGTGAAGCTGATGGGCTTCGATCCGCACCTGACCGGCACGGTCCACAGCATCACGCTCGGCATTTCCACGGCGAACGCCGCCGCCAGCACGCAGGGGCTGCCGGACGTCAACCCCGTCTACACCTGGGTGCGCCTCGCCCAGCGGGTGCCGGTCCGCATCCGCATCGACCACGTTCCGGCGGGCGTTCCGCTGATCGCCGGCATGACCGCGACGGTGTTCGTCAACGGCGGCCGCGGCCCGGCACCGAGCTGGTTCATGGATCTGCGCGACCGCGTCTCCGGCCTGGCAAAGCCGGCGGCCGGCCCCACCCGGGAGGCCGACCGGCGCTGAATCGCCGCGCGGGCGCGACCCGGTGGGCGGTGGCGCGGTTTCCCGGACACGCATCCGCGCCGGAGATCGCGATGAATCGACTGCTCGCACTCGCCACCGTCCTGCTGGCCGCGGGACCCGCCGCGGCCGCGCCCCCGCGGGCCGCGGTGTTCGACTTCCAGTTCTCGAACCTCTCGCCGGTGCCGGGTGACACCGCCGACACCGCGCGGCTGAAGCGGGTCAGCGCCGAACTGCGCGACCTCCTCCAGAAGAAGGGCCTGTTCGTCGTGGTCTCGACCGAGCCGGTGCGGGACGAGGTTGCCAGGAGCGCCGACCTGCGCCGCTGCAATGGCTGCGCGGATGACTTCGCCCGCAAGCTCGGCGCCGATGTCGCGATCACCGGCGAGGTGCAGAAGGTCTCGAACCTGATCCTCAACCTCAACGTCTACGTGAAGCCCCTCACCGGCAACGCGCCCGAGAAGGCCTACAGCGTCGACCTGCGCGGCGACACGGATGAGTCCTTCGACCGCGGCATCCGCTTTCTGGTCGAGAACAATATGGGCGCCGGCAAGTAGCTTGCGGGCCAATCAATATTTCGCAGTGCCGCGGGATCGATCCAAGTGATTGAGCCCGCAGGCGCTGCGGCGCGGTGGCGGGGGCAAGTGGATCGAAAAAGCCTTTTGCCGAGAAAATAGCTATTGACCGACCCGGAAGACGGGCGCAGTCTCCATCTGTGCTTAGCGAGAGCGGGCACGGATCGGCACGAAGACTTGACGCGATCAGGTTTCGCAGCGGTGCCGGTCGTCGGAAGCTGGAGGAGACAGGGATGACTCCACCGCAGCGGAATGCCGCCTAGACGGTTCAGGGACAGGTTCGGCCCGAGACCTAGCGGCGCAATACGAACAGCCGGACGGACGCGGCTCCAGGGGCGCAGAAGCGGCCACGCATGGCACGCCTTCGAATGCGCGAAAGGCCCCACTTCGAGCCGTTCCGCCGCGGTTTCTCTTCCAAGACCTGTTCGTGGCCCACCTGCCCGGCATCGCCGCGGCGGGATCTCGTCGTGGTCTGGGCGAGCATGGGATTGGCCGGCGACGTCGAAGCGACGGCCAGCCGATCCCGGCACTCATCCTGAGGCCGGGCGCGGACTGGCCGCTCGCCGCGGAACGTTCACTCGATCCCGAGCTTCGCCTTGAGCAGCGCGTTCACCGCCGCGGGGTTCGCCTTGCCGCCGGTGGCCTTCATGGTCTGGCCGACGAACCAGCCGAGCAGGGTCGGCTTCTCCTTCGCCTGGGCGACCTTGTCGGGATTCGCCGCGATGATCTGGTCCACCGCCGCCTCGATGGCGCCCGTGTCGGTCACCTGCTTCATGCCGCGGCTCTCGACGACGGCGCGCGGGTCGCCGCCCTCGGTCCAGACGATCTCGAACAGGTCCTTGGCGATTTTCCCGGAGATCACGCCCTCGCCGATCAGGTCGATGATCGCCCCGAGCTGGTCCGCCGAGACCGGGGTCGAGTCGATGGACAGGCCCTCCTTGTTGAGGCGCCCGAACAGCTCGTTGATCACCCAGTTGGCGGCGGCCTTGCCGTCCCGGCCCTTGGCCACCGCCTCGTAGTAATCGGCGGAAGCGCGCTCGGCGACCAGCACGCCGGCATCGTAGGGCGAGAGGCCGAACGCGGAGACGAACCGCGCCTTCTTGGTGTCCGGAAGCTCGGGCAGCCCCTCGGCCAGGGCATCGACGTAGGCCTGGTCGAATTCCAGCGGCAGCAGGTCCGGATCGGGGAAGTAGCGGTAGTCGTGCGCCTCTTCCTTCGAGCGCATTGAGCGCGTCTCGCCCTTGGTCGGGTCGAACAGCCGCGTCTCCTGGTCGATCTTGCCGCCGTCCTCGAGGATGGCGATCTGGCGCCGCGCCTCCGTCTCGATCGCCTGCCCGATGAAGCGGATCGAGTTGACGTTCTTGATCTCGCAGCGGGTGCCCAGCGGCTCGCCGGGGCGGCGCACCGAGACGTTCACGTCGGCGCGGAGCGAGCCCTTCTCCATGTCGCCGTCACAGGTGCCGAGGTAGCGCAGGATCGTGCGCAGCTTGGTCACGTAGGCCTTCGCCTCCTCGGAGGAGCGCAGGTCGGGCCGGGAGACGATCTCCATCAGCGCCACGCCCGACCGGTTGAGGTCGACGAAGCTCCGGGTCGGATCCTGGTCGTGCAGCGACTTGCCGGCATCCTGCTCGAGGTGCAGGCGCTCGATGCCCACGGTGATCGAGGCGCCGTCGGCCAGATCCACCAGGACCTCGCCCTCGCCGACGATCGGGTCCTTGTACTGCGAGATCTGGTAGCCCTGCGGCAGGTCCGGGTAGAAGTAGTTCTTCCGGTCGAACACCGACCGCAGGTTGATCTTCGCCTTCAGGCCGAGGCCGGTCCGCACCGCCTGGGCGACGCACTCGGCGTTGATCACCGGCAGCATCCCGGGCATCGCGGCGTCGACCAGCGAGACGTGGTCGTTCGGCTCGGCCCCGAATTCCGTCGAGGCGCCGGAGAACAGCTTCGCCCGGCTGGACACCTGGGCGTGGATCTCCATGCCGACGATCACCTCCCAGTCATGGAGGCCGCCCTTGATCAGCTTCTTGGGGTCGACGGGTGCGTTCATGGTCGTCCGGGCCGAGGAGAGGAGCTTGGCGTGATCCGCACACCCACGCCCTCATCCGGAGGGCCGCGCAGCAGCCTCGAAGGAGCGCTCCAGGGATGGCGCGGCCGGCTGGAGGCCTCCTCCGAGGCCCGCTCACGCGGGCACCTCAGGACGAGGGCGCTGGTGGGCGTGGATGTCGTTTGGTCACTTACGGGCCGCGTCGCGAAAAGATCAAGCGCGGCGTCGGACCGCCTGCCGGGCGCCGTAGCCGACGACGGCCCAGAGCAGGGCCGCGACGGCGCGGACCGGGAAGAAGGTCGGGCCGTCGCGGGTGATCGGCGCCGGCCACGGGATGCCGGCCGCGCTGACGGCGTAGGAGAACAGCACCGAGAAGCCGAGCGCCGCGATCGCCGCGATGAAGACCTTGCCGAACTGGCTGGCGGTCCAGCCGAGATAGACCGCCACCACGATCAGCGCCGGATCGAACGCGGCCCAGATCCAGACCGTCCAGGGATAGTACGGGACGGTCATGACCACCACGGCTCGGGAAGGACGGTGCGACCGGCGGAGTCCTCGATCACCTGCGCGACCGCGAACAGCGTCTCCTCGTCGAAGGGCCGGCCGATGAGCTGGAGGCCCAGCGGCAGGCCCTGGCCGTCGAGCCCCGCCGGCACCGCGATGCCCGGCAGCCCGGCCATGTTCACCGTCACGGTGAACACGTCGTTGAGGTACATCTCCACCGGGTCGGCCGAGGCCTTCTCGCCAATGCCGAAGGCGGCCGACGGCGTCGCCGGCGTCAGGATCGCGTCGACCCCGGCCGCGTAGGCGGCCTCGAAGTCGCGCTTGATCAGCGTGCGGATCTTCTGCGCGCGGACGTAGTAGGCGTCGTAGTAGCCGGCCGAGAGCACGTAGGTGCCGATCATGATCCGGCGCTTCACCTCGCGGCCGAAGCCGGCGGCGCGGGTGTTCTCGTACATCCCGGCGATGTCCTTGCCGGGCACGCGCAGGCCGTAGCGGACGCCGTCGTAGCGGGCGAGGTTCGAGGAGGCCTCGGCCGGGGCCACGATGTAGTAGGCCGGCAGCGCGTAGGCGGTGTGCGGCAGCGAGATCTCCCGGATCGTCGCGCCGGCGGCCTTGAGCCACGCCGCGCCCTCGTCCCAGAGCTTCTGGATCTCGGCAGGCATGCCGTCGACCCGGTACTCCTTCGGGATGCCGATGGTCAGGCCCTTCACGCCGCGCGACACGGCGGCCTCGAAATCGGGCACCGCGAGGTCGGCGCAGGTCGTGTCCCGGGCGTCGGCGCCCGCCATGGAGCCGAGCAGGATGGCGCAGTCGCGCACCGTCCGGGCGATCGGGCCGGCCTGGTCCAGGGAGGAGGCGAAGGCCACCGTGCCCCAGCGCGAGCAGCGCCCGTAGGTCGGCTTGATCCCGACCGTGCCGGTGAAGGCGGCGGGCTGCCGGATGGAGCCGCCGGTATCGGTCGCGGTGGCGCCGAGGCAGAGGTGCGCGGCGACTGCCGCGGCGGAGCCGCCCGACGAGCCGCCGGGCACGATCGGCGCGTCCGATCCGGTGCGCCGCCAGGGCGAGACCACGTTGCCGTAGGCGCTGGTCTCGTTCGACGAGCCCATGGCGAACTCGTCGAGGTTGAGCTTGCCCAGCATCACGGCGCCGTCGCGCCACAGGTTGGCGGAGACGGCCGATTCGTAGTGCGGCTCGAAGGTCTCGAGGATCTTGGAGCCCGCCGTGGTCGTCACGCCGTGCGTGCAGAACAGGTCCTTGATGCCGAGGGGGATGCCCTCGAGCGGCCGCGCCGCACCGGACGCGATCTTCTGGTCGGACGCCTCGGCCATCGCCAGGGCGCGGTCCGGGGTCTCCCGGATATACGCGTTCAGGACGCGGGCCTTGGCCATGGCGTCGAGATGCGCCTGGGTCAGCTCGCGGGCAGAGATCCGCTTCGCCTTCAGGGCGTCGCGCGCTTCGGCCAGGGTAAGTTCGTTCGGATCCACGCTGTTCACGTCCCTGCGCGCGCCGCCGCGCGCCTGCCCGCCAGAAATCCGGTCCGCAAGGTCCGGGCCGTCCTCGGCCTACTCGACCACCTTCGGGACCAGGAAGTAATTGTCCTCGGTCTCGGGCGCGTTGGCCACGACGTCGGTGGCGCGGCCGCCCTCCGTGACGACGTCCTCGCGCTTCTTCATCGCCATCGGCGTCACCGAGGTCATCGGCTCGACGCCCGCGACGTCGACCGTGCCGAGCTGCTCCACGAAGGCCAGGATGGCGTTCAGCTCGCCCTGCAGGGGCCCGACTTCGTCGTCGGTGACCGCGATCCGCGCCAGATGCGCGATGCGCCGAACCGTCTTCTCGTCGACCGACATGCCGCCCCGTTCGTCCCTGCCCGGGAGCGCTCTCCCGAAGTCGGTCGCGCTATAGCATCGGCTCTCGACGCGCCGCAACGCGGGTGGGCTATGCCGCGCCGCCGGTATGCCGGTCCAGCGGCGCGGGACCGGCGCGACGACGCGCGGCAGGCCGGGCGACGGGCGGATCAGGTCACGACGTGGTGGGGCGTCACCGACATCTCGATGGTGATTCCCGGTTGCCGGACCGGCTGGATCATGGCTTGGGTGAAGCCCGCGACCAGCACCTCGAAGGCGAGGAGCAGCATCCAGCGGTGCTTGCGCGGCATCGCTCGCCGGCGGCCGGACGGAGCGGAAGAGGAGAGCTGGCCGTTCGTCGACAAGGCGGGCCCCTACAGCGTGGTTTAACGGAACATTAACCTACCTAGACGCGAACGGCTCCGCGCGCACCGGGGGCGATCTGCGGAGGAGCCGAAGCCTGTGGACGGTGGAGCGGGAGCGATGTGGGAGACGGTCTTCGAGGAACTCGCGCCGGGCTTCGTGCCGGACGAGGCGGCCCTCGATCGGGCGGCGGAGGCGCTGGGCTTCGCCCTGCCGGCCTCCTACCGCGACTTTTGCCGGACCTGCGGCGTCGGCCTCGCGGGCGGGCAGTTCCGCGTCGCCGTGCCGGCACCGTTCGAGGCCTGCGATCTGGTGAGCCAGGCGGCCCTCATCGCTCACAGCGTCGGCGCCGCCGTCGCCATGCTGGAGGACGGGGCGGAGCCGCACCGCTTCGACGTCGAGGGCGGCGACGCCGGCATCGTCGAGCGCGCCTGCTTCTTCGGCGCGGGCGAAGACGGCAGCTTCCTGTTCTGGGACGTGACCGGGACCGACGGTGAGTACGACGTCTGGCTGCTGGCGCCCGACCTAGAGACGGTGCGGTTCGGCGGCGAGAGCCTCGTCGACTTCTTCACACGGGTGACGGCGCCGTCCGCGGCCCTGGTCCTGGGACCGGGCTCGGAGCCCCTCCCCGCCCGGTTCGAGGGCGTCACCGAGGCCATTCTGGCGCGCGCCGCGCGGGCGGAACCATGAATTTCGACGCGATCCGCGCCTTCGCGGCCGAGTCCCGCGGCGGCGCCCGCCTGATCGGCATCGATCTCGGCACCAAGACGATCGGCCTCGCCCTCTCGGATCTCGGCCGCCAGATCGCGACGCCGCTCGAGACGATCCGCCGGGTGAAGTTCACTCCCGACGCGCAGCGGCTCGCCGCCCTGTGCCGGCAGCACGCGGTCGGCGGCCTCGTCGTCGGGCTGCCGCTCAACATGGACGGGAGCGAGGGGCCGCGGGTGCAGTCGACCCGCGCCTTCATGCGCAACCTCGCGCCGATCCTCCCCCTGCCCCACGTCTTCTTCGACGAGCGACTCTCCACCGCCGTGGTCACCCGCGCGCTGATCGAGGCCGACGCCTCGCGGGCGCGGCGCGGCGAACTCGTGGACAAGCTCGCCGCCGCCTACATCCTCCAGGGCTGCCTCGACGTCATGCGCAACCTCGCGGACGCCGACGCGGGCGACGAGCCCGAGGACGAGTCCTTCAGCGGCTGACCAGCGAGACGGTGCCGCTGCCGTGGCGCTCGATCCGTCCGTCGAGCTCCAGTTCGAGCAGCACGCTCTGCACGGTCCGGGCGCCGACCCCGGCGCTCCGCGCCAGCTCGTCGGTGCCGACCGGGCTCGGGCCGAGCAGGGCCACGATCCGCGCCCGGTCGTCCTCGGCCTCGGGCGGGTCGTCTTGCGCGGGATTGTCGGTGGACGCGCCGTCGGCTCGCTCCGGTCCCGGGTCGAGAGCCGCGTCGAGCGCGATCTCGTCCCAGAAATCCGGCTGCTCGGCGAGGTCCGGCCGCCCGCGCGCCGGTGCCGCCTCGGCGTCCGGGCCGCGCTCGATGATCGGTCCCAGCACTTCCAGGACGTGCTCCACCTCGGAGACCAGGGTGGCGCCCTGGCGGATCAGGTCGTTGGTGCCCTCAGCGCGAGGGTCGAGCGGCGAGCCGGGAACCGCGAAGACCTCCCGGTTCAGCTCCAGGGCGTAGCGCGCCGTGATCAGCGAGCCGGAGCGGCGGGCGGCCTCCACCACCACCGTCCCATAGGACAGCCCGGAGATGATCCGGTTGCGCCTCGGGAAGTCCCGCCCCCGGGGCTCCCAGCCCATCGGCATCTCCGCGAGGACCGCGCCGCCCTCCGCCAGGATGGCCTCGACCAGGGTCGCGTGGCTCGCAGGGTAGATCCGGTCCTGGCCGCCGGCCATGACGGCGATCGTGCCGGTCCGGAGACTCGCCCTGTGGGCGCGCGCGTCGATCCCGCGGGCGAGGCCCGAGACCACCGTGAGGCCTGCCTCGCCGAGCCCGCGGGCGAGCCGCTCCGTGAAGGCGAGCCCCGCCGACGATGCGTTCCGCGAGCCGACGAAGGCGGCGGCGGGCCGGTTGAGGATCGGTGCGCCGCGCACGGCCAGGAGCGGCGGCGCGGCGTCGACCTGTGTCAGGAGCCGCGGGTATTCCGCCTCGCCGGTGGCGATCAGCCGACCGTCGAGGCGGGTCAGGGCCGCGATCTCGGCCTCGGCCTCAGCGCGGGTGGGCGGCACGATCCGCCGTCCCTGGCGGCCGGTGAGTTCCGGCAGGGCGTCGAGGGCGGCGGCCGCGCCGCCGAACCGGTTCACGAGCCTCCGGAAGGTGCGAGGGCCGACGCCCTCGGTCCGGATCAGCCGCAGCCAGTCGAGCCGCTGGGCCTCGGTGAGCTGCATCCATCACCCCCACACCTGCCCGAAGGTCGGCGCGGTGCGCCGGCACTCAGCCCTTCTGGCCGATGCGCCCCTCGGTGCCGGACGCGAGTCGGCGGATGTTGGGCGCGTGCTTCCACCATAGCAGCAGGCCGAGGAGCAGGAACAGCAACGCCTGCGTCGGGGCACCGAGCGCCCAGAGGACGAGGGGTGTGGCCGCCGAGGCGGCGAGCGCCGCCAGCGACGAGTACTTGAGCGCGAAGGCGAGACCGAGCCAGATCGCCGCGAACGCCGCGAGGGCGGGCGGGCTGAAGGCGAGGAGCACCCCGATGAAGGTCGCGACGCCCTTGCCGCCCTTGAAGCCTAGCCAGACCGGGAAGAGGTGGCCGAGGAAGGCGCCGAGCCCGGCCGCGAGCGCCGGGCCCTCGCCCAACTGCCGGGCGACGAGGACGGCCGCCGTGCCCTTGAGGGCGTCGCCCAAAAGCGTCGCCGCGGCGAGGCCCTTGCGGCCGGTGCGGAGCACGTTGGTGGCGCCGATATTGCCGGAGCCGATCGCCCGCACGTCGCCGAGTCCGGCGAATTTCGTGAGGATCAGCCCGAACGGGATCGAGCCCAGGGCGTAGCCGAGGACGAGGCCGCCGAGGGCGGCCGGGGTCGCGAGATCGGGGGGCATCATGCGGCGGCCGCGAGGTCGTCGACCGCGTGGACGATCCGGCCGCCGACCAGCGTCATCACCGCCGCGCCCTGGAGGCGCGCCTCGTCGAACGGGGAGTTCTTCGAGCGCGACTTCAGCCGGCGCTTGTCGAGGACGTAGGGCAGATCGGGGTCGATCAGCACGAGGTCGGCGGGGGCGCCGACCGCCAGCCGACCGGCCTCGCGGCCGAGGATCCGCGCCGGGTTCGCGGTGAGCGCTGCGACGAGCTTGGGTAGCGCGAGGTCGCCGGTATGGACGAGGCGCATGGCGGCGCCGAGCAGCGTCTCGATGCCGAGCGCCCCGTCCGCCGCCTCGGCGAAGGGCAGGCGCTTGGTCTCGACGTCCTGCGGGTTGTGGTCGGACACGACCACGTCGATCACGCCCTCGTCGAGGGCGCGCACCACTGCCTGACGGTCGGTCTCGTGGCGCAGGGGCGGCGAGAGCCGGCAGAAGGTGCGGTAATGGCCGATATCGTTCTCGTTGAGGACGAGGTTGTTCACCGAGACGCCGCAGGTCACCGGCAGGCCGTCCTGCTTGGCGCGGCGGACGATGTCGACCGAATCGGCGCAGGAGATCATCGCCGCGTGGTAGCGGGCACCGGTCAGCCGTACGAGGCGGATGTCGCGCTCCAGCATCACGGTCTCGGCCTCGCGGGGTATGCCCATGAGCCCGAGGCGCGAGGCGAGCTCGCCCTCGTTCATGACGCCCTCGGCGACGAGGGCGGATTCCTCCACGTGCTGCACGATCAGCGCGTCGAAATCCCGGGCGTAGGTCAGGGCGCGGCGCAGAACCTGGGCGTTCGCCACTGCCCGGAGCCCGTCCGTGAAGGCGACCGCGCCGGCCTCCTTGAGCAGGCCGAACTCGGTCATCTCCCGGCCGGCCAGCCCCTTGGTGATGGCGGCCGCCGGCAGGACGTTGACGCTCGCCGTGTCGCGGGCGCGGCGGAGCACGAAGTCGACGATGGCCGGCTCGTCGATCACCGGGTTGGTGTCGGGCATGCAGACGAGCGTCGTGACGCCGCCCGCGGCCGCCGCGGCGCTCGCCGAGGCCAGGGTCTCGCGGTGCTCGGCTCCCGGCTCGCCCACGAAGGCGCGCATGTCGATCAGCCCGGGGGTCAGCACGCGGCCGGCGCAGTCGACGCGCTTCGCGTCGGCCGGGGCGCCCGGCGCCGCGCCGGTTGTGATATCGGCGATGCGGCCGTCCCGCACCAGCACCGCGCCGGCGGTCTGGCGACCGGTCGCGGGATCCAGGAGGTCGGCGTTCGCCAGAAGGTAGCTGCTCACTGGGGCGCCCTCGCGGAAGAGGCCGGGCCGTCGAGGCGCATGGCGAGGCCGGCCGCCGCCATGTGCGCCTTCGCCTCGGCGACGCTCGCCTGCCCGAAATGGAAGATGGAGGCTGCCAGGACGGCGCTGGCGCCGCCCTCGGCCACGCCGGCCACGAGGTCGTCGAGCCCGCCGACGCCGCCCGAGGCGATCACCGGCACGGTGACGGCGTCGCTGATCGCCCGCGTGAGGGCGAGGTCGTAGCCGGAGCGCGTCCCGTCCTTGTCCATGGAGGTGACGAGCAGCTCGCCGGCGCCCTTGTCGGCCACCAGCCGCGCGAAGGCCACGGCGTCGATCCCGGTCGGGTCGCGGCCGCCGTGGGTGAAGATCTCCCAGGCGGCCGGCGCGCCGGGGGGCGAGACGCGCTTGGCGTCGATCGCCACCACGATGCACTGCGCGCCGAATTTCTCGGCGGCCCGGGCCACGAGGTCGGGATCCTTCACCGCGGCTGTGTTGATCGCGACCTTGTCGGCGCCGGCGAGCAGCAGCGCGCGCACGTCCTCCACGGTGCGCACGCCGCCGCCGACGGTCAGCGGCATGAAGCAGGCCTCGGCGGTCCGGCTGACGATGTCGAGCAGGGTGCCGCGGGCCTCGCGGCTCGCGGTGATGTCGAGGAAGCACAGCTCGTCGGCGCCGGCCGCGTCGTAGACCTTGGCGGCCTCGACGGGGTCGCCGGCATCGCGCAGGCCCTCGAAGCGCACGCCCTTCACGACGCGCCCGTCCTTCACGTCGAGGCAGGGAATGATGCGGGTCTTCAGCACGGGCGGCGTCTCATGTCGCGAGCCTCTAAATATCACGCCGCCGGGCCGCGCGCCGCAGCGATCGCCGCCAGGGCCGCCTCCGGATCGATGCGGCCATCGTAGAGCGCCCGGCCGGTGATCGCGCCGGCGATCAGGGCGCAGTCGGGCTGCAGCAGGCGGTGCACGTCGTCGATCGAGGCGAGGCCGCCCGAGGCGATCACCGGGATGCGCACGGCCTGGGCGAGCGCCAGGGTCATCTCGACGTTGAGGCCCTTCAGGATCCCGTCGCGGGCGATGTCGGTGTAGATGATCGCCGCGACGCCCGCGTCCTCGAAGCGGCGCCCCAGCTCCTCCGCGGTCATGCTGGAGGTCTGGGCCCAGCCCTCGACGGCGACGCGGCCGTCCTTGGCGTCGATCCCGACCGCGATCTTCCCGGGATACTTGCGGGCGGCCTCCCGGACGAAGCCGGGATCGCGCACCGCCGCGGTGCCGATGATCGCGCGGGCGACGCCCTTGCCCAGCCACCCCTCCAGGGTCTTCATCTCGCGGATCCCGCCGCCGAGCTGGACCGGGATCGTCACCCGCGCGAGGATCGCGTCGACGGCCTCGGCGTTCCGCGGGGCGCCCGCGAAGGCGCCGTCGAGATCGACGACGTGGAGCCAGGAGAAGCCCTGCGCCTCGAAGATCGCGGCCTGCGCGGCCGGATCGTCGCCGAAGACCTTGGCCTGCGCCATGTCCCCCTGGATGAGGCGAACGCAACGCCCCTCTTTCAGGTCGATCGCCGGGTACAGGATCACGGGCGCTTCCGTCCTTCTTGCCTGGGCCGAACGGCGCTCACGGGCGCCAGTTCAGGAAGTTGGCGATGAGCGCGAGGCCCAGCCGCTGGCTCTTCTCGGGGTGGAACTGCGTGCCCGCGACGTTGCCGCGGGCGACGAGGGCGGTGACCGGGCCGCCGTACTCGGCGCGCGCGACGACGTCGTCCGGGCGCTCCGCCTGCAGCGCGTAGCTGTGCACGAAGTAGGCGTGCAGCCCGGCCTCGCCGGTGGGAATGTCGGCGAGCAGCGGGTGGTCGCGCTCGGTCCGCAGGGTGTTCCAGCCCATGTGGGGGACCTTGAGGGCCGGATCCGACGGCCGGATCGGACCGACGTCGCCGGGGATCCAGCCGAGCCCCGGCGTGGTCGTGTACTCGAGCCCGCGGCTCGCCAGGAGCTGCATCCCCACGCAGATGCCGAGGAACGGGCGGCCCGCCTCGTGGGCGACCCGCGTCATCGCCTCGACCATGCCGGGGACGGCATCGAGCCCGCGGCGGCAATCCGCGAAGGCGCCGACGCCGGGCAGCACGACGCGGTCGGCTGCGGCCACCACCTCCGGGTCCGAGGTCAGGCAGATCCGCGCGTCGCGCCCGCTCTCGCGGGCGGCGCGCTCGAAGGCCTTGGCGGCGGAGTGGAGGTTGCCGGACCCGTAATCGATGATCGCGACGGTCTCGGTGGTCATGCGCGTCTCGCCCGGGAACTCACCGGGCGCCTTCCTGGGCGGGGAACAGCCCGATCACCGGCTCGGCCCGCCGGCTGGGGCCGCTCGGGAACGGGGCCCGGGGCGTGCCCGGGACCGCGTCGATCCAGCGGTTCAGCGCCCGGGCCTCGGCCTCCTCGGGTGTTGCGGCGACCACCGCGTCGCGAGCCGGCCAGCCGCGCCGCGCCAGGGTCCAGCGGCGCAGGCTGGAGGCCTCCAGGCCGATCAGCCAGGCGGCCAGCAGGGTGACGATCAGGCCCGCGCCGGCCGGCAGCCCGAGGGCGATGCCGGCCGCTGCCAGCGCCACGAGGCCGACGAGGACGAGCAGGGCGGCGAGCCAGAGGCGGTGGAACAGGAACCACAGCACCGTGAAGGCGAAGGCCGGCCAGGAGAAGCCGTCGCGTACTAGGAGAGCCCGGTCGAGCCCGACCGTCTCGCCGGGCCGCGCATCGGCTGGCAGGTGGAGCGTGTAGCTGCGCATCCGCATCGCGAAACTCCGACAGCGTGCGCCGCGACGGCCGTGTGGCCGATCCGGGCGCCCGACGACAACGGGTCTACAGGGAGCCCTTGGTGGAGGGAACGCGCCCCTCCTCCCGCGGATCGATCGCCACGGCCTTCCGCAAGGCGCGGGCCAGCCCCTTGTAGCAGCTCTCCGCGATGTGGTGGGCGTTGTCGCCGTAGAGGGTCTCCACGTGGAGGGTCAGGCCGGCATTCATCGCGAAGGCCTGGAACCACTCGCGCACCAGCTCGGTGTCGAACTGTCCGATCTTCTCAACGCGGAACGTCGTGCGGAACACCAGGAAGGGCCGACCCGAGATGTCGACGCAGACCCGGGTCAGCGCCTCGTCCATCGGCAGGTGGATGTCGGCGTAGCGCGTGACCCCGCGCTTGTCGCCGAGCGCCTTGGCGAAGGCCTGCCCCAGGGCGATGCCGCAATCCTCGGCCGAGTGGTGCTGGTCGATGTGCAGGTCGCCGTCGACCTTCACGTCCAGGTCGAACAGAGCGTGCCGCGCCAGCAGGTCCAGCATGTGGTCGAGGAAGCCGATGCCGGTGGCGATCTTCGACCGCCCGGTCCCGTCGAGATTGACGGTGACCGCGATATCGGTCTCCGCGGTCTTCCGGCTGATGGAGGCGCTGCGCATTTCGGTCTGGACTTCGCGTCGGGGGCGGCCCTGGCCGCCCGCGCCTTCTAGAGGGACTCGCCGCCGAATGGAAAGGCCGGCCGGCTAGCCGTTGAGAACCCGTCCCGCCACGGCGTCGAGCTTGGCGAGCAGCGCCGGATCCCGGACCGCGGGCGCCGTCATGATCGCGCCGTCCAGGGCCCGGTGCGAACCCGCCGGGCACGGCTCCCGCTCGGCCGGGAAATCGCGGGCGAGACGGGCGACGAGCCGCGCCGCCTTTTCGGCGTTGGCCCGAGCTACGGCGATCACCGCGGCGACGTCGACGGCGTCGTGGCCGGGGTGCCAGCAATCGTAGTCGGTCACCATCGCGATGGTCGCGTAGGTGATCTCCGCCTCACGGGCGAGCTTGGCCTCGGGCATGTTGGTCATGCCGATCACGTCGAAGCCCTGGGCCTTGTAGGCGCGGGATTCGGCCAGCGACGAGAATTGCGGCCCCTCCATGCACACGTACGTGCCGCCGCGATGGACCGCGATGTCCTCGGCCTTCGCGGCCTGGGCGATCCGCGCCTGCAGGCCCGGGCCCACCGGGTGCGCGAGGGAGACGTGGGCGACGCAGCCGTCGCCGAAGAACGACGAGGCGCGGCCGTGGGTGCGGTCGACGAACTGGTCGACGAGCACGAAGAGGCCCGGAGGCAGGTCCTCGCGGAAGGAGCCGCAGGCCGAGAGGGCGACGAGGTCGGTGACCCCGGCCCGTTTCAGGGCGTCGATATTGGCGCGGTAGTTGATGCCCGACGGCGAGAGCCGGTGCCCCCGCCCGTGGCGGGCCAGGAACACGACCTTGGTGTCGCCGATGCGCCCGATCCGCAGGGCGTCCGACGGCTCGCCCCAGGGCGACGCCACGCGCTCCTCGCGGACGTCCTCGAGACCCGGCAGGTCGTAAACCCCGGACCCACCCATGACACCCAGTACCGCCGCGCTCATGCCGGACTCCCTCATCACGCGACGCCTCGGCAGCGCGACCTATCCCACCCGGCACCTCGTCCTCGGGTGCCGGAGCCATGCGGAGGCCTCGAAGGAGACCTCCGGACGCCGCCCTGATCTCCGAAGCCCTCCTGCGAGGCCCGCTGACGCGGTCACCTCAGGGTGAGGTGGTGCAGGGGACGGGCGGTCTCCGAAGGCGGACCGTCGCGGCGGGCGAGCGGTAGCATGGAGCGCCGGCCGAAAAAAAGATGGGCCTCCGCGAGGGAGGCCCATCCGAATAGCGAACCGATCTGGCCCGCCTCAGTAGGTCTTGTGCAGCTCCGGCTGGAGGCCGTGGACCTCGCCGCCGACATCCGCCCAGATCTTCTTCTTCACGTAGTAGAGCAGGCCCGATAGCACGATCAGGAACAGGATCACCCGGAAGCCCAGGGCCTTGCGGTCCATCATGTGCGGCTCGGCCGCCCACATCAGGAAGGCCGAGACATCCTTGCCGTACTGGTCCAGCGTCTCGGGCACGACCGGCTGGCCCTGATCGTTCTTCGGGTAGGAGACCTGCCCGTCGGTGATCGGCGGCGGCATCGCGATGATGTGGCCCGGATAGTACTTGTTGTAGTGGCCGCCCTCCGGCAGCGCGAAGTCCTTCGGCGGATCCTGATAGCCGTTGATCAGGGCGTGGATGTAGTCCGGCCCCTGCTCCGAGTAGCCGACGAGCGGCAGCCAGTCGGTCAGGAAGTAGAGCGAGCCGCGGGAGAAGGTCCGCGCCTTGGCGATGACCGAGAAGTCCGGCGGGGCCTTGCCGCCGTTGGCCGCGGCGGCAGCCTGATCGTTCGGGAAGGGCGGCGGGAAGGTGTCGGCCGGCCGGCCCGGCCGCTCGAACATGTCGCCGGCGTCGTTGGGCCCGTCCTTCACCTGATAGGTCGCGGCCAGCGCCTTGACCTGCCCGGCCGAGAAGTGCGGCCCACCCTCCTGCGCGAGATTGCGGAAGGAGACCAGCTTCATCGAGTGGCAGGCGGAGCAGACCTCCTTGTAGACCTGGAAGCCGCGCTGCAGCTGCGCGGTGTCGAAGCGGCCGAACACGCCGGCGAAGCTCCAGCTTACGCGGGCCGGGATCGGCCCGCCATGCCCTTCCTGGGCGGAGACCGGCACGGCGCCGATCAGCAGGGCCGCCAGGGCGGCCGCGGCGGTCGTCGAGAGGACGCGGGTCATCATCATGGTCCTGTCGTCAGCCCGTCAGCCTTTGGTGGTCGGAGCGGCGGCGGCGCCCGCCGGCATGCCGGATCCGGTCACCTGCTTGCCCGGTCCGGTCACGCTCTCGAGGATCGAGCCCGGCAACTTCTTCGGCGTCTCGAACAGGCCGCAGAGCGGCATGACGATCAGGAAGTGCGCGAAGTAGTAGGCGGTGCAGACCTGGGCGGCGAGCACGTAGCCGCCCTCCGGAGGCTGCGAGCCGAGCCAGCCGAGGAGCAGGGTCGCGCCGATGAACACCCAGAAGAACTGGCGGTAGATCGGCCGGTAGTTGCACGAGCGGATCCGCGACGTGTCGAGCCACGGCGCGAAGGCCAGGATGATCACCGCCGAGAACATCAGGATGACGCCGCCGAGCTTGCTCGGGACCGCGCGCAGGATCGCGTAGAACGGTAGGAAGTACCATTCCGGCACGATGTGCGCGGGCGTCACCGCCGGGTTGGCCTGGATGTAGTTGTCGGCGTGGCCGAGATAGTTCGGCTGGTAGAACAGGAACCACGCGAACAGGATCATGAACACGCAGGTCGCGAACACGTCCTTGACCGTGGCGTAGGGCGTGAACGGCACCGCGTCCTTGCCCGACTTGATGGGGATGCCGGCCGGGTTGTTCTGCCCGGTGACGTGCAGGGCCCAGACGTGCAGCACGACCACGCCGGCGATCATCCACGGCAGCAGGTAGTGCAGCGAGAAGAAGCGGTTCACGGTCGGGTTGCCCACCGAGTAGCCGCCCCAGAGCAGGGTCTGGATCGTGTCGCCGACCACCGGGATCGCCGCCAGGATGTTGGTGATGACGGTCGCGCCCCAGAAGCTCATCTGGCCCCACGGCAGCGTGTAGCCGAGGAACGCGGTCGCCATCATCAGCAGGTAGATGACGACGCCGAGGATGTAGAGCACCTCGCGCGGCGCCTTGTACGACCCGTAATAGAGGGCGCGGAACATGTGCACGTAGACGGCCACGAAGAACATCGAGGCGCCGTTGGCGTGCGCGTAGCGCAGCAGCCAGCCGTAGTTCACGTCGCGCATGATCTTCTCGACGGAGGTGAAGGCACCTGTCGCCGAGGGCTCGTAGTGCATCGCGAGCCAGATGCCGGTGACGATCTGGATTCCCAGGAAGGCGGCGAGGATCGCCCCGAAGGTCCAGAAGTAGTTGAGGTTCCGCGGAACCGGGTAGGCGATGAAGGACGAATGCACCAGCCCGGCGATGGGCAGGCGCGCCTCGAACCATTTGGCCACGCGGCTCTTCGGGACGTAGGTGCTGGCTGTTCCGCTCATGCTTCCGTCCTCCTCAGGCCGCTTCCTTGCCGCCTTCGCCGATCCGGATCTTGGTATCGGTTTGGAAGGCGTAGGGCGGGATCGGCAGGTTGATGGGCGCCGGTCCGTGGCGCACGCGACCCACCGCGTCGAATTGCGAGCCGTGGCACGGGCAGGCCCAGCCCTCGAAATTGCCCTGGTGGCCGATCGGCACGCAGCCGAGATGCGTGCAGTTGCCGTAGACCACGAGCCACTGGTCGTGGCCGCTCTTGACCCGCGTCGGGAAGGCGGCCGGGTCGATCATGGCCGAGAGCGGGACCGCCTTCATGTCGGTCACTTCCTTGGCGGTCAGCTTGCGCACGAAGATCAGCTTGCCGCGCCAGAAGACGTTGATGATCTGACCGTCCTGGATCGGCGTCAGGTCGACCTCGATCGGAGCGCCGGCGGCGATCGTGTCGGCGTCGGGCGCCATGGAGGAGATCAGCGGCCAGACGACGGCCCCCGCCCCGACCGCCAACCCGGCGCCGGTCGCCAGGAACAGAAAGTCACGGCGGCTGCCCTCATGACCAGAGACCGCGGCAGCGGCGGCTGATGTGTTCGCCAAGGTTCGGAACTCCATGCGTCGGCGTCAGGGCCGCAGGTGCCCTCGTCCCGGCTCGTCCCGGGAACAAAGCATTATGGTTCTAATCTGAGCAATGAGACCGTCTGCCGCCCCCGAGTCAAGCCGCAGTGTGCGGCGCGGCGATAAGGTGGCCCCTCGATCGTAGCGGTATGTTGCCGGCAATCTCGCTCCTCCGACGCTCAGGCGACGGCGCTGTCGTACCGGGCCGTCCCGTCATCGAGAAAACCGCCCGACTGTCGCGTCCAGAGGCCGGCATAGACGCCGCCGGCGGCGACCAGCTCGGCATGAGTCCCCTCCTCGATGATCCGGCCGCGGTCGATCACGACCAGCCGGTCGAGGGCCGCGATCGTCGACAGGCGGTGCGCGATGGCCAGCACGGTCTTGCCGGCCATCAGCGTGTCGAGGGATTCCTGGATCGCAGCCTCGACCTGGCTGTCGAGCGCCGAGGTCGCCTCGTCGAGAATCAGGATCGGCGCGTCCTTCAGCATGACGCGGGCGATGGCGATGCGCTGGCGCTGGCCGCCGGACAGCTTGACGCCGCGCTCGCCGACCTGGGCGTCGTAGCCGCGCCGGCCCTTGTGGTCGACGAGATCGGCGATGAACGTGTCCGCGTGGGCGAGCCGCGCGGCCCGCTCGATCTCCGCCTGGGTGGCGCCGGGGCGGCCGTAGGCGATGTTGTCGCGGATGGAGCGGTGCAGCAGGGAGGTGTCCTGGCTGACCATCGCGATGGCCTCGCGCAGGGATTGCTGGGTCACCGCCGCGATGTCCTGGCCGTCCACCAGGATCCGCCCGCTCTCCACGTCGTAGAGCCGCAGGAGCAGGCCCGCCAGGGTCGACTTGCCCGCGCCGCTGACGCCGACCAGCCCGACCTTCTCGCCCGGACGGATCGACAGGGAGAAATCCTCGATGACGGTGGCGTCGCCGCGCCCGTAGTGGAAGCCGACTCCCTCGAACCGGATCTCGCCGCCCGTGACGGCGAGCGTCCGCGCGTCCGGCGCGTCGACGAGGGCGTGCGGCCGGGCCATCGTCTGCATGCTCTCCTGGACCACGCCGACATTCTCGAAGACGCCGCGCACGGTCTGCATGACCCAGCCCGACATGGCGATGAGCCGCAGGACCAGGGCGAGCCCCGCCGACGCCTCGCCGGTCGTCATGCCGCCTTCGCGCCACAGCACGAGGCAAGCCGCGCCGGTGGCGATCAGAAGCGCGCTGTTGAGCAGGCCGAGGAGGCTCGTCGTCAGGGTGACCAGCCGGAACTGGTGGAGATAGGCGGCGGTGTGGACCTCGACGGCGTCCCGAACGGCGGCCCGCTCCTCGCGGTCGCGGGCGAAGAGCTTCACCGTCAGGATGTTGGTGTAGCTGTCGACGATGCGGCCGATCAGCGTCGAGCGGGTGTCGGCGGTCTTGTGCGAGCGCGCGCGGGCCCGGGGCACGAACCACGCGGTCAGGGCCGCGTAGGCGGCGATCCAGAGCAGGACCGGGACCGCGAGCCACGGCGAGATCGCGCTGAACAGCCCGACCGCGGTGATCGCGTAGATCGCCACGTACAGGAGGGTGTCGATGAAGACGACGGCGAGTTCCCGCACCGCCGGTCCCACCTGGACGACGCGGTTGGCGAGCCGTCCCGAGAAGTCGCCCTGGAAATACGAGAGCGCGTGCCCGAGGGTGTAGAGATGCGCCCGCCAGCGGATCTGGCTGGTCGATTGCGGCACGACGAGCTGGTTGGACAGCACCTCGTGGGCCCAGATCGACAGCGGTCGCACCACGGCGATCAGCAGGACCACCAGCCCGAGCTCGACCGCGTGGTCCGACAGCACGGTCGCCCGGTCGGCCGAGCCGAGCAGGTCGATGAACCAGCGCATCACGAGGTAGAGGGAGGCCTCGACCGTGCCGGCGATCACCGCGATGACGAACAGCGCCGCCAGGGCGGCGCGGATCGGGCGCAGGTAGAACCAGGCGAAGCCGAGCACCGACCGCGGCGGCATCCGCGCCTCGTCGAAGGGCGCGAAGGGGTCGACGCGGCGTTCAAGCCAATCGAGGAACATGCTGACGGGGGGCGTGACGCGGCGGGAGCCCCTCATGTAAGCGCCTCCCGCCGCGCGCCAACCGCGCGGCGTGGTCGCGCCGCCCGGCCTCAGCGGTTGAGGGCGAGGGCCGCGCCGGACTTGGTCAGGGCACCCTCGAGGCCGCCGCCGCCCTGGCGCAGGCGCGCCGCCACCGAGCCGCCCGGCTGGTAGAGGTAGACCTCACCGTCCCGGAAGTCCCAGGCCGAGACCCGCGCGAGATCCTTGTTGGCGCAGCCCGAGGCCGTCGCCCGGTAGAGGTCGAGGGCCGGGGTGCTCGAGAGCGTCACCTTGCAGTTCGCACCGGTCGCGTCCCGTGCATCCCAGCTTCCGACCACCGACGAGCGGCCGCCCGTGGCGACCGGCGGCGGCGGCGCCGGCGGCGCGACCGGCTCGGCGATCACGGTGGGGCCGCCGGCG